>SVQS01000123.1 GCA_015065205.1 Oscillospiraceae bacterium | reverse complement strand
TCAATGGCTTGGCATTTTTCGCATTTGCAGTAGTTGTTATTGTCATTTTGAGAAACAGAAACGATATCGGTGTTGGGATTTGCCTCGAGTGCGGCTCTTACGTTTTTGATAGCCTTTCTGAGATTTTCGGGGTCGCAAAGGCAGGGGTTGGGATCAGTCCATTTGCCGGTCTCGGTCAAAATACCAAGGGTGTGTACAAACAGACCGCCATAGCTCCACTTACCGCCAAACTTGCCGCTCATATCGGCATCGCAGTTGTTAATACCTTGCTTGGTGCACCATTCGGCACTGTGCGCAACCGCGTTCCAGTTGATTTGACGGGATTCAAAAATGGGGGCAAAATCAATCAGGACGCCCTCGGGGAAGGTGATGTCACCTGCGGGGATCTTTTCAAGACCGGGCAGGAAATAACGGACACCAGCGTATTGCTCAAGGAATTTGTAAACGCCATAGAGAATAGCGTGCTCGGTGCCGCCTGCAATCGTCATACCGTCGGCAGTGGCACTGACGCGGAAGCCGTCATTGCGAGAAAGCGTTTTATCGTAGGTGATGGTAATGGGATAGTTGTTGTCGCCTACAACAACGCCTTTGGCTTCCAAATACTTTTGCAATTCTTCGGCTGCAAAGATTTCGGTCTCGGTATTTCCTGTAATAATTGAAACTTGTTTGAGAGTAATGCTCATTTTTCTGCCTCCTTTTTGGTGAGAAGATACCATATAGATATATCATATCAAAAAATCACACCAAAAGCAATACAAAGGACTATTTGTTTACAAAAAAGAAAAGAAATTGCGTAGCAAAACAAAGAGCAGACACACAAGATACTTCTTACATATCTGCTCTTTTTGGTTAAATTTTTTTGATGAAAACGCAATGGATTGTGGTTTAAGATGTCTCCCCGTACCACTCGTCCGGTGCGTTGTTGTATTGCCAGCTTTCGGCAAATTTTATCTCGTAAGCATAGAGAATTTCCATACGCAAAAAGTCTGCTACGTCTGCATTGGGATGGAGCATCAATTGAATATACCGCCATTGCAAGCGAGAGCGGCGGACGTTTTCAAGGCGATTACCCGAAAGCTCCTCAGCGGCTGCCCACCAAGCTTCAAAATCGGCTTCGTTTGCAAGATAGTCCTCTTTTGAGATGATATCAAACGGATGTGTGTAAATGCCCATACAGTTTTTCTCTGCGAGCTCTGTGGTCTTATCGATGTATTTGCGAATGTTCTTCCAGCCCGCGCCGTAGTAGGCTTCCAAAAATTCATCCATGTGCGCGTAGTATTCTTCTTCGCCCATATAGGGGTTCCACATCAGTTTTGCAATGAGGTAGATGCGGAGCTCTGCAAACTCACCCGAGACCGATTGATAGTTGCCTTGCGAGAACATTCCAAGCACATTGTGGTCTGCATAATAGCGCATATTCTCGCGCAGGACACCAAAGTTGGGAAAAGTGGGAATATAGTAGCGGAAGTTTGTGGTGTAGTCCCAAATATAGATGCGGTCGCAAATTTTGCTCCACTTTTTAAAGTCGACCATAAAAGAGGCGCTCATGGTTTGTGTTCCGTCAAGATTGGTTTTTTCCAATTTACAATCGGTTAAAGGATGCGTAAAGCAGCAGTTGATGGGGCAAAGACGAACACACACGTTGTGGCGCGGAACGGTTTTGAGCGGTGCCGTCTGCGTGTAGCGGTATGCCAACGTATCAATTACCAAATCGGGGTAATCCTTTTCCAACTCTTCGGCTATCTTGTTGACAAAACGGAGCAAAAGTCCTGCGGGGCTGCCTTCTTCCTTGATGACCTTGGAACATTCTTCGCAGATGCAGTATTCGCTGTTGTCGTTTTGCGAGATCGACACGATGTTGATGGATGGATCATCCATTAAAATATAGCGCACGTTTTGAAGGACGGTATTAAAAATGTAGGGGTCAGAGAGGCAGGGATTGGGGGAGTTGGAATATCCCGTTCCGCTCAACGGGCCAATGGTGTGCACGAATGTCGATCCGTAATTCCATTTGCCGCCCATTTCATCCGTAATGGAGCCGCTGCCGTTCATTCCGTTTTTGACGTTCCAAGAAGCGGATTCTTCATCCTCGGAGCCGTACCAGTTGGAGTGGCGGTATTCAAATGCGGGGGCATAGGCAAGCATATTGCCGTCATAAAGAACAATGTCGCCCGCGGGGATTTTTTCAAGCGTGGGGGTAAAGTAACGCACACCTGCGTATTGTTCCAAAAATTTATAAACGCCGTAAAGAACACCGCGGTCGTTGCCACCGCGAACGGTCATCGAGGCTTCCTCGCCGCGAAGCGTTACGTCGATCAAAAAGGAATCAGCCTCAAGTGTTGGGTCAAGAAAGAGGATGATAGGGAAGCCGTCATCGGCAATTTCAACGTTTTTCAGGTTTAGATAACGTGCCATTTCCCGTCCGGCGTATTTCTCGCTGTCGCCCTCGCCCGTAATGATGCAGGCGCGCTTGAGAACGTTGTTCTCGTCAACGTTGGAAAAATCATACACAGGGGGATCTATCGGCTCGGTCTCCTCGGGAGTAGTTACTTCTGGAGTGGTTACTTCGGGAGTGGTTACTTCGGGAGTCGTCACTTCAGGAGTCGTCACTTCAGGAGTCGTCACTTCGGGAGTAGTCTCCTCAGGGGTAGTTGCTTCAGGAGAGGTTTCCTCAGGCGTGGTTGCGTCAGGGGTCGTCTCATCAAGCGTTTCTTTGGGGGTGGTTTCCTCTGTTTCTGTTGTTGGGGGTGTTGTTATATCAGAGGTTGAGAATTTTGGTTTGCACCCCGAAAAAAGGTAGGAGAGCAGAAGTATGAAAACCAATAGGGGAGTCAGTCGTTTTTGCACAAAATTTCTCCTTTCAAAAGTAGAGGCGATACTCCGCCATGATACTATTATTGTAACAGTAAAAATGCAGGGAGTCAATAACGCATTAGTTGTTTTCTGTTCAACCGATAGCAATCTTGAGGGGGTGAGCAAACAGAACTTGCGCGTTCATTTATATAGTGTCAAAAAGTGCAAAAAGGTTTGTTATTTTTTCAAAAAAGTTGCAAAGAAATTTTTCTATCAAAACAACTTATTGTGGATTCACGGGGTCCTCTCCGTCTTGGGGTCCACCGCCGGTTTCTCCACCAACCGGATAGAGATTGGTGAACATTTCATTGAGGGGTTTGTTGTTTTTGTCGCTTTCTGCCCAACGGATGCCGTAAGCCTTTACGTCCTCAACGAATTGTGCGCAGGCTTCATCGTCGGGATGGAGCAAGAGTTGAATATAACGCCATTGCAAACGGGAGCGTTGTACGTATTCAAGGCGGTCACCCGCAAGTGCTTCGGCATTGTTCCACCAAGCTTCTATATCTGCTTCGTGCTCGAGGTATTCTGCTTCGGAGATGGAGTTCAGAGGAGCTTCGTAAATGTTGATACAGCTACCCTCATTGCCTGCAAGTTCTATGGTCAAGTCGATAAAGGCGCGAATACCTTCCCAGCCTTCTCCGTAGTAGGCTTCGAGGAATTCATCCATATGTTGGTAGTATTCCTCTTCGCTCATATAAGGATTCCACATGAGTTTTGCAAGGAGATATGCGCGGAGCTCACCAAACTCACCGGAGGGGGATTGGCTGTTTCCTTGCTCGAACATTCCGCGCACGCCGTTTTCGTAGTAGAAGAGCATATTCTCACGAATTGCACCGAAGTTAGAAAACGGAGCGATATAGTACGCAAAGTTGGTTGTATAATCCCAAACATAAATGCGGTCCCAGATCTTGCCCCAGTTGATAAAGTCGGTGCGGAATTGTGCGGTTCTTGTCCATTGAACTCCGTTAGGGCCCTTTGCGTCGGGGCACTCGGTAAAGGGATGCATAAAGCATACGCGAATGGAGCAAACGCGAATGCAAACGTTGTGATTGGGGACGATGTTCTTTGGGGGGGCTTGTGTGTAGTTATATGCAAGGGTATCAACGATGAGGTTGGGATATTCATCTTCCAACTCTTTTGCAACGGCATTGACAAATGCAAGCAGATTGCCTGCGGTTCCGCCATTTTCGATGTTGTTGGTATCGTTGGTGTAATAAGCGTAAGAAGCCATGCAGTAGTCACATTTGCAGTAGTTATTGTTATCGTTTTGCGAAACCGAGACGATATTGATGGTGGGGTCTGTTTCAAGCGCTGCGCGCAGATTTTTCATAGTCTTTTCAAAGTTTGCCAGACCTTCGGGGGAATCCAAGGAGAGGCAGGGATTGGGGGAGAGGCCGTTGCCTGTTTCGGTCAATTTGCCAAGGGTGTGAACATTCAAGCCGGGACCGAAGCCAACCTTGCCGCCAAGCACGGAGGGGATGTGACCGTTGCCGTTCAGGCCGCTTTTCACACACCAAGAGCAGGCATCGCTGATGGCAGCACAGTGCCAGCTTGTGTGGCGGTATTCGAAATAGGGCTCGTAAGCGAGCATATTGCCGTCAAAAAGCGTGATATCGCTCTCGGGGATTCTTTCAAGCTCGTAGGTGAAATAGCGAACGCCTGCGTATCTTTCAAGGAATTTGTAAACGCCGTAAAGAACACCGCGGCCGTTGCCGCCGCGAATGGTCATAGATGCTTCCTCGCCGCGAAGCGTCACGTCAATTGAGAAAGCGTCATCACCAAGGGTGGGGTCAACAAAGAGGATCATGGGGAAGCCACCCTCTGCAACCTTAACGTTCTTCTTGGTCAGGTAAGCGGCAAGCTCTTCGCCGGCATAGATCTCGCTCTCGCTCTCGCCTGTAATGATATAGGCGCGCTTGAGAACGTTTTCATCTGTAATACCGTCGCCGTTATAGGGGGGGAGAACGAACCAAGTTTTTTCTGCAAGTACGACCTTGAGCTCGGTCGAGCCGTTTTCAAAACGCAGAGCGGATTGACCGACATAGCCTTCAAGCGTTACAGATACAGTATAGTCAGCCTCATCTGCGAGAATCGTTACAACGCCATCCGTATTAGTGAGAATGGGAATCAGGTTTTTGTTGCCAACACAGAGTTGAACGGTCGCACCCGCGAGAGGTGCGTTGTTTTTATTCACCACGGTTACCGTGTAAGCCACAAAGGAATCCGAGGGAGTCGTTTCCTCGGGAGTTGTAACCTCGGGAGGGGTCGTTTCCTCGGGGGTTGATACCTCAGGAGTCTTTTCAGGGGGAGGTGTATGAATTGTGGGAGCTGTTGTTTGACCAAACAGGTTATCCCTCTCGCGAACGATGATCCAAGCAAGAGGGGCCAGAGTCAAACAGAAAGCAAGAAAGAAAGCGATGCAAGAATACCAACGTATCTTACCAAAAGAATTGTTTTGGCTCATTTTTACAGATTCCTTTCAAAATAGATTTCAAAAATGTTTTTAACATCATTTATATCATATCAAAGATATAATACAAAAACAAGAGGAAAAGATATTTGTTTACAAAAAAGAAAAGAAATGCAACAAAGGGGCATTTGTGTTTTGTGGTAAAATGAATTTGCAACCGCTAAAAAAGGCTCCCTTGTGTAAAGGGAGCCTGAAGTTAAAATAGATTGTCTGTCAAAATAAACCGTTAGGGATTCATGGGGTCTCCACCGTCGTGGGGGCCGTCACCGGTAGTACCGTCGTCTTTGGGATAGAGATTGGTAAACATTTCGTTGAGCGGCTTATTATTGCCATCGCTTTCGGCCCAACGAATGCCGTAAGCTTCTACTTCCTCAATAAATTGCTTGCATGCTTCCTCGTCGGGATGGAGCAAGAGAAGAATGTAACGCCATTGCAGTGCGGAGCGGTGAACAGCATCAGCTCTGTTGCCTGCGATGAGCT
>SVQS01000122.1 GCA_015065205.1 Oscillospiraceae bacterium | reverse complement strand
TAACGATGAGCATGCTTTCATAAGAATTGATAATCTTTTCCATGTTTTTTACCTCCCTATGGACTAATTCGACCACGCTGTAGAATTGAATTTGCGTGGCAGAGAGACGGGCAAAAACCCGTACCGAGTTGATATTATACCATATCTTTTCTCTTTTGTCAAGAGTTTTTTACAAATTATTTATATAGTAATATAATATTTTGGAGAAAAACGTTTATTTTTCAAAGAATTGCAAGAGTTCTTGCGCCTGGGAGATAACTTTGATTGCTCCTGCATCCAAAAGCTCCTTTTGAGAGCCAAATCCCCACTCTACACCTACACACGCCATATTGCAGCGAGTTGCACCCACTACGTCGTCGCGACGGTCGCCCACCATCAAAACCAGATTGGGAGAAGGGATGTTGAGATTTTGCAGGGCATAAGTGATGACTTCGTGTTTTTCGTTGCGCGTGCCGTCCATTTCGGGGCCTGACACGTAGGAAAAATATTTTTTTAAATCAAAATGCTCAATAATCTTGTTAGCAAATTCATGCGGTTTGCAGGTAGCAAGCACGCAAACAATGCCTTGTTTGTTTAGTGCTTCAAGCGTTTCGCGTATGCCATCATACACATTACACTCGAGCATAGCGCCGGCGCGGTAACACTCGCGGTAAAAGTCGACCGCGCGTTGCGAATCGGCGGGCGAGAGCCCCAAATGGTTTTCAAAGCTGTAGAGCAGAGGGGGACCGATAAAGCAAGTTAGATCTTGTTCAGGGGGCACGGGTTTTCCCATTTTTTTCATTGCGTAGCGAACCGAATGTGTAATTCCGGGAGCGGAATCGGTTAGCGTTCCGTCAAGATCCCAAAAGCAATATTGATAGTGTGACATAAAAACTCCTCTTTTGTGTGGGAGAAAAAATCTTTTGAATTTTGACAAAAATCCCTTGCAAGTCTCCCGCCTGTATGGTATAATAATTCTGTGAGAACATTATACCACAAAATTTTGATTTTTGCAATGCGTAATCTACAAAAAACGCATTCTTGTGAGTTGAGAGCCAAAAGGGAGGAATGCTTTATGGATATGAATTTTACCATACCGGTCAACGAGGCGTTTGAAGCGTCGGCGGCGGATGCGTCGTGCGGATGCCCCTTTTGCGCGCTTTACCGCAAGCTTGAGGAAAACGAGCTTGACCTCATACTCGGTGCTTCGATGATGGAGCCCGATATTCGTATCAAAACCAACAAGGCAGGCTTTTGTCGCACGCACTACGATATGATGTTTGTTCGTAAGAACCGTCTTGGAATGGCGCTCACTCTTGAGAGTCATTTGGACGAGCTGCGCGAGGAAATTCGCGACGGCGGCTTTGGTGGAGGGCAGGGTAACAAGCCCATCAAACGCATTGAAGCGCTCGAGAGCACCTGCTACGTTTGCGACCGTATCAAAAACAATTTTGAGCATATGGTCGATACTGCGGTGTATCTATGGGAGACCGATCCCGATTTCCCCAAAAAGCTCAAGGCACAACCTTATTTCTGCTTGCCGCATTACCGCAAGGTTCTCGCCTACGGTCAAAGACGTCTCGGCAAAAAGAGACAGCCCGAATTTGCAAAGGCCTGCGCGAGTGTGGTAGAGCCTTACTTTGAAGAGCTCCAAAAGGACGTCAGCTGGTTCTGCAAAAAATTTGACTATCGCTACGACCAGGAGCCGTGGTATAATTCCAAGGACGCTGTAGAGCGCGCGTTCAAGTTTTTGCGCTCCGATCTGCACAATAAGTAAAGGAAATCCAATATGATCGATTTGTTAAAGCTACATAAGCATTTTATCCTCACGCATCTAAAAGAAGGCGACGTTGCTGTCGACTTCACTATGGGCAACGGTTATGACACCGAATTTCTCTCCAAAACCGTCGGTGAGAGCGGACACGTGTACGCATTTGACATTCAAGCACAGGCGGTCGAATCGACAGCAAAGCATTTGAAGGAAGTCGGATGTCCCGAGAACTATACCCTTATCCACGATTCGCATCATAACGTCAAAAACTATGTAAAAGAACCCATCAAAGCGGGAATGTTCAATCTCGGTTGGCTTCCCGGGGGGGATAAATCTATTACCACGTTGCGAGAGACCACTCTTCCTGCCATTGAGGCTGCAATTGACTTGATGGATAAGGATGCCATCATCAACGTGGCCATTTATCCCGGTCACGAGGAGGGCGACCTTGAAGGCAAGATGATCTGTGAATATCTGGCAGGCGTTAGCCGCCATAAGGTTTGCGCCACTAAGGTGAATATTCTCAATTCTCCCTCATCCCCTTATTTTATCGTTATCGAAACCAAACCGCTTGAAAAAATACCCTATGGAAGGTCACATGAAAAGAAATAGTGCAAAGATTTTTGTAGCCATTTTGGCTGTTTTGCTTCTTTTTTCGGGATGTATCAATACTCAAGAAGAAGAGGAAACTACAACTTCAATTAATATGAACAATGTCAATCCAAGCTCTGTTGGAAGCTATAAAACAATGGAATATCAATATCTTACAAACATTGACGTTGCCAGCTTAACCACCAATCTTGATAAAACCTACCTCATTTTGGCGAACAAAACAAACGAATTGGCAAGCACATATGAACCCTCGGGGCTGACAACGCTGACCTGTGAGACAACGTACAGTATGAAGCTGGAAGGTCGTGCCGCGCAAGCACTTTACGTAATGCTTTTGGAAATGAGAGCAGCAGGTGTGAGTGATATTGCTGTCACAAGCGCCTACCGTTCCTACGAGTATCAGGTCAATACATACAACGGCTGGGTTCAAGAGGAAATGAAAGCACCAATTTCAGAGGATGCTTATCGCGTGTTGGGGCAAGAATATATCAAAATGAACTATTTGGACAAAAAGATATATTCTCTAAATCTTGCAGATGCCCATAAGGTAGCGCAATCATACTCGGCATTGCCGGGGCAGAGTGAGCACCAAACGGGGCTTTGCGTCGATTTTATCACCTCAGAAATGAATGGGGAGCTTACCGAGGAATTCGAGACTACTGAAGCGTTTGAGTGGCTTTCCAAAAACGCATACAAATTTGGCTTTATTCTGCGTTATCCGAAAGGAAAGGAAAACATTACAGGTTATACCTACGAGCCGTGGCACTACCGTTTTGTTGGCAGAGAGGCCGCAACCGATATTTACGTAGGAGATATGACACTGGAGCAATATTTGCAGCTTACAAGTAATTAACTAAAAAAGCACTTGCCAATAGTTGGCAAGTGCTTTTTTAAGTTCCGCCTATAAGCCGGGTTCTGTCGTGAACGGTCATCAATCTTCGCTCTGCGTCACCGCAAAGCTTCAAAGCAAAAGCTTTGTGCCACCCCCAAGATGTGCCGGACAAGCCTTGCGTGGGGTGTTGCTTCGAATAGGGTTTACAGCGGACCTATGTTACCATAGGAACGGGTGAGCTCTTACCTCGCCTTTCCATCCTTACCGCAGTGCGGCGGTTTATTTCTGTTGCACTTTCCCGACGGTTACCCGTGGCTGACGTTATCAGCTATCCTGTCCTATGAAGCCCGGACTTTCCTCACGGTAATACCTTTCGGCAACATACCGCGCGACCGTTTAGCGGAGCTGTTCTATTATTATACCCCAAAGGAAAAGGTTTGTCAAGAGGAAAGAGAGAAAAGTGCAGAGTGCAGAGAAGTGCAGAGTGCGGGTTCTTGAAAGGGATGTGGGGGAAACATAAAACCGAGCTCTATTAAAATTTATGTGCATCTAAATGTTTTCGCCAAATACGAGCACCAAAGAAGCAGACCACAGCACCCACAGAGGAGATGGCAACCCACGTCAAAATGGTGAAATTCCAATCAAAGGTCTCGGCAAGTGCCGCAAATCCGTAAGTCGAGATTGCTGCGCCTACGTAGGTGCAGGCGTTGAGAATACCCGAATAAGTGGAGACCTTGCCAAAGGGGACAAATCTGCGAGGAACGATGGCGATGAGCATCAGATTGACACCGTGCATCGCGGCAACTGTCAGCGCCATTAAAAGTAGCGAAGGAACAAGTGCCGTAGCAGGAGCGAACACATTGACCAAAAACAGCAGGGCACAAACAATGGCAGAGCCGCCAAAAATTGCAGATGCACACTTAACCTCATTTCTAAAAAATTTCTTTTGAAGCGCACCGAATGCCGAATAGCTGATCATTGTAAAGATAGCCAAAATCACCGTCGAAACGATCGAGTTTTCTTCACTCAATCCAAACGTTTCAAGCAGGAAAGAGGGCATCCAGTTGGTTACACCGTCGCGAAGCATTCCTTGCAGCATAATTCCCGGCATAATGAGGGAAATTGCCCCAAATATGTAAAACGGTATAGGCAATGCCTTTTGTTCGGCAACAGGGGCAGGGGATTCTGCCTTGTCTTTATTCATTTCCGTTTTTGTGAACACGCGAGGATAGAGAATGAACCAAAGCACGATCATCACAGTGCCCCACGCGGCGCAAAGTAACATAATGGTGCGCCATTCCATAAAGCCCAAAAGAAGAGGGCAGAACAGATACAGTGCAATAGTTGCAATAGATGAACCTTGGTTAACACGCACTGCAGCAAAACTGTAATCCTCTGCCGAGAGATGCGTCGACATCAGGCGCACGATGGGTGGCCAGAGGAGTGCGTGTGCAAAGCCGTTCACACTCCAAATCACCGTCATTGCGGGGATGGTAGATGCAAAAAAGATACCTACGTTGCATACAACCGCGAGGAAAAGTCCTGCAGGGATGATGTGTTGGGGCTTGAAGCGGTCACCCAAGAAACCGCTGATGATCTGACCTGTGCCATAAGCCACTGTCAATCCGGTAATGACTATGGCAAGGGCAGATTTTTCCACCTGCATCTCGCTACATATTTTTACCAACATCACAGCGAGGTTGACTCGCATACAATAGCTTGTAAAGTATACAACCGCCAGCAAATATGCAATTTTTTTGGTCTTTTTGGAAATCGTTGATTTCATATTACGTCAGTCGTTTTACGATTTTCATCATTCTAAGAGCCACGGGAATGAGCAATACGTTTACGGCAAACTCTACAAGGAAGTTCAGACCAATGCAACCCACCATAACAAAGGTAAAGCCATTGGCAAAGGCATTGTTCATAGCCCAAGTGTTAATGAGTGCGTTATAAAAAACGAACAAACCGAGTGCAAAAATACCGGTGTTTACAATTGGGCAGGCGATAGCCGACAAAACAACACCGAGCTTGGATTTTCCATATTTAGCAAAAGCGTGATAAATCAAACCGCAAACCCATCCTGCAGCCGCACCTTTGAGTACACAGAGGATAATGGTGATGACAGGAGTTTGTAAAAACATTTCTGTGCTCAACAGCCCAGCAGCGCCTGTTACTACCTGAATGGCTACGACCACACCGAACACGCCACCCAAAAAGGCACCGCTCGCGGGGCCAAAGAGAATAGCCCCCAGCATAATGGGAACGAGTGTGAGGGTAATGGTGAACATTCCCACGGGAATGGAAACGAACATTTGCAAAACAACCACAACAGCGGCAAACATCGCTGTATATACGAGTTTTCTTTGATTGTCTTTCATAATAGGAATCCTTTCTTTGTTTCATTTATCACATATGGATATTTGAATAGCAATATTGTATCACTGGAGTTTAAAATTGTCAATACCTGAGCATGACATTTTCTTTTATTTTTTTACAAGAACATCCTCAATTTCGCAAATATATACGCGATGGAAGTCATCAATGGGGTAGTTCTTCAGCATTTCCTCATCGATAAAGGATGCTTTTTTGATGTCATCAGCATACATCTTACGGCAGATCATTACCATTTC
>SVQS01000121.1 GCA_015065205.1 Oscillospiraceae bacterium | reverse complement strand
TTATCAATTGCTTTACAAGGTTATATAAAAATCAACAAAAAGCAGAAAAAAAGCCAAAAAATGTGGAAAAGTATGTGGAAATTGTTGGAAACTGGTAAAAAAATCCATTGTGGAAAACTTTTTTCGAGCATATCCGACACGCTGTGACCATATGTGCCAAAATTGGTCATAATGAACAAATAGCAAGAAAATGCCGTGCGGCAACTGTCCTATGAGGCAGAGAAGGGACTTAGGTATGACAGAATTTGAAAACAACGTGAATACAGAAAAAAAGCAGGAGAGAATCGATCGTCCGTTTGTTTCACCTGCTGTTATTCGCCGTTTGCCGCGCTATTTCCGTTATTTGCGTGAGCTCTTGCGCGAGGGCAAAACGCGCATCAGCTCGGGTGAGCTTTCTGCGCGCATGCAGGTCACCGCATCGCAGATCCGTCAGGATCTCAACTGCTTTGGCGGCTTTGGTCAGCAAGGATACGGTTATAATGTCAGCTATCTTTATTCTAAAATTTCCGATCTTCTCGGTGTCAGCATGGGGCTTCAGGCCATTATTGTGGGCGCAGGCGACCTTGGTCGTGCTCTGGTGCGTTCCACGATGTTTGAAAAGCGCGGACTCGATATCGTTGCACTTTTTGACATTGACCCCGAATTGATTGGCAAAGAATTCGGTGGTGTAAAGGTTTACGATATGCGCGAGCTCGAGGAGTTTTGTCAAACGCACCCTGTGGATATGGCAGTCTTGACCTTGCCAAAAGAAAAAGCCGAAGAGGAATCCGCACGTCTGCTTTCTTTAGGCGTTGAGGGCTTTTGGAACTTTACAGGAAAAGAACTTTCGCACCTGCCCAAAAGTGCCGTTGTAGAAAACGTACATCTTGGCGACTCTTTGATGAGTCTCAATTACGAGCTTTGCCGCCGCAAGGGCGAAAAAGACAAAAAACGGATTAAGGAGTAAGACAATGAAGTTGAATTTTTTACAAGATGTTTTGGTCTTACCTGCATCCGTGCTCTCACATTTAGATGCGGCAACGCCCGAACAGCTTCGCGTTCTTTTGTGGTTGGCATCTGACCTTACCCTCGTTTCCAAGCATAAGCAGCTCTGCAAGCTTGCAGGCTGTGATGCTGCTACTGCGCGTGAAGCAATCGGCTTTTGGTGTGATTGCGGTCTGTTGAGTGAGGCAGGAGATTCTATTTCCACAATGGCGTCTGTCTCTGTCGATGCTCCCGCAAAAAAGAAACTGCAACGAGCCGACGAGCTTCCCAACTATACGTCCGGTGAGCTTGCCGAGCTTTTGGAAGCACGTGCTGGCGTGCGTGTGCTCATTGATGAAGCACAACAGATTCTTGGCAAAATGTTCAATCCCAACGATGTCAATATTATGGTGGGAATGCTCGATTACCTCGGTATGAGTGAGGAATGCATCTTGCTTTTGTTGGCACATTGCAAGCGTATTGGCAAAAGCAATTTGCGCTCTATTGAAAAATACGCCTATACGATGGTGGATAAAGGCATCAACGATGTTGAAGCAATGGAAGCAGAAATTAGCACACTTGAGGCAATGCACACCTTTGAAGGCGAGGTGCGTGCTCTGTTTGGTATGAAGAGCCGTGCCTTGACAAGCAAAGAAGGCAAAATGCTGTCCGCGTGGCTGTCCTTTGGGTACGATATCAACATCGTTCGTATGGCTTATGAGATTACGGTCAATGCTACGGGCGAGCCTTCGGTGGCTTATACCAATGCGATTCTCGAAAAGTGGAACGCCAACTCTTGGAAGACTGCGGCCGAGATTGAAGTGGGCATGAATGCCGAGCGCGAAAAGCGCGAGGGCAATGCAAACAATAAAAAAGAGCTGGGCAACAGCTTTGATACAGACGATTTCTTTGAGGCGGCATTGCAGCGCGGTTTTCGCGAGCGCAGTCGCGAGTAATTTCACCATCATTTTGTGCCGCCGCACGGCGGCAGAATGGAGACTTTTATGGGATATAACAAAGAAAATTTTAAGCGCATCCGCGCTGAATATGAGACAAAGGCATTCGCCGCCCAAGAGGAGGCTGATGCCCGTCGCGACGAGCTTTATGCTGCTATTCCAGAGCTGTATGAAATGGATCGCAGACTGTCACAGTTCGGTTTGCGCATTATGAAGGCGGCTCTCGCATCCGAGAACACCGAGGAACGGATTGCAGAATTACGTGCTGAAAACGAGCGCATCACGCGCGCACGTGCCGCACTTTTGGCAAGCCGCGGCTATCCTGCTGATTACAGTGAACCTAAGTATGAGTGCACCGCTTGCCGCGATACCGGTTATGTGGGTATCAAAATGTGTTCTTGTATGCGCGCGCGTCTCGTCGAGGCAGGAATGTACTCCTCCGGCTTGGGAGCATTGATGCAAAAACAGACCTTTGAAAATTTCTCTTGCGAGTACTATCGTTCCTCTCCCGATGCATATCGTGTAATGGAGGATAACTACCGCTATCTATGCCGCTATGCCGAAAGCTTCTCTATCGAAGCCGGGAGGCCCATTCCCGAAAGCTTGCTCTTTCTCGGTGGTACGGGACTTGGCAAAACACATCTTTCCACCGCCATTGCACGCGTAGTAACCGAGCGTGGCTACGATGTGTTCTATAACAGTGCCGTAGGTATGATCTCGGATTTTGAAAGCCGTCGTTTTGGCAACGGTGTGGCATCTGCTACCACCGACGATACCTCTGCTTACACCGATTGTGATCTTTTGATCATTGATGACCTCGGAACCGAGGTAGTCAATCAGTTTACACTTTCTTGTCTTTACCACGTTATCAATACGCGCCTCAATTTGCAAAAGCCGACGATCATTAGCACAAACCTGACTCCCGGGGAATTGCGTAAGCTTTACAGCGACCGCATCTCCAGCCGACTCACGGGCGAATTTCAGGTGATTCCGTTCTACGGAACCGACGTTCGCAAGCAAAAATTGCAAGCAAAATAAAAAAAGTGCGTGTTTTTGAGAAAAAAACAGAAAAAAATAAAATAAAAAAGTCAAAAACCTATTTACAAATTTGAAAAAAGAATGTATAATGTAATTGGATAATTTTATTCACGCCTTTCGCGACGTGAGGAAGGAACGGGCATATTATGAGTACGAACGACAACAAAAAGGATATTCTCTTATCCACACTTTTGGCAGCCGATGCGGTAGTTACATCCGTAGCGGGTGCAAAGCTTTTCCAAAACCTTGCCGGCAAGGTTGCTAAAAACGGACTTGATCTTGCAAAGGTCAAAAATGTCGGTGCCGGTGTTGGCATGGGCATTTGTTCCGGTATTCTTTTGGCAGGCGATTTTGTTCCTGCCTTGGCACAGGTAATTGACCGCGTATGGGCAAAGAAGGATGCCGCAAAAGAAGAAGAGTCTTGCGAAGAGATTGTAGAAGAGATTGTAGAAGAGCCCGTAGAAGAAGCAGTTGAGGCAGTAGTGGAAGAGGTTGTAGAAGCACCTGTAGAGGAGCCTGCAGTAGAAACAATCGCCCCCGTCGCCGATGCGGCAGTTAGCGAGGAAGAAGACGAGGATGAAACCTTCGGCTTCAGCACCGCAGGTTTGGAATTCTTCGACGCTATGGAAAAGCCCGAGGAATATGCCGCACTGCAAGAGCAGGAAAAAGAAGGTCTTATTCAAATCGTTACCCGTTATCGCCGTAGCTTCATGTCCCGCCTTGTTCAATCGCAGGGTGAGGTTCAGGAGTACTATTCCGAAATCAAGAATAAGCTCCTTTCCTACAAGGGTGTTAAGAGCCGTATCAGCTGGGGCAATGAGTCTTTCAATAAGGGCAGAAATTACATCGCAAAGGTAAATGCAAAGTCCAAGACCTTGTATCTCTACTTAGCCCTTGATCCCGCAACACTTGAAGAGGGTACATATAACTTTGAAGATATGTCTGCAAAAAAGAAGTACGAGAACGTTCCCGTGCTTATCAAGATCAAAGGCCCTCGCAAGCTGAAGTATGCACTTGAGCTTATCGACAAGATCTGCCAAGAAAACCTTGCACTGCCCGAAGTTAAGAACTTCGAGCCTACCGACTATACCGTTCCTTACTGGACCACCGAAGAATTGGTAAAGACCGGTCTTGTTAAGAAGATGGTAGCTGGTATGCCCGTACAGGAGTTTGATACCAGCATTGCTCCCACCGAGACCGAGGTTGATGTAACACTTGCATAATTGAAGGCAACACCTCACAAATTCGTGACGGCACACTTGCTTGCATAAATTCCGGTAACCTTCACAAATTTCATTGGCAATAGATCCACTATTGCCTGCCTCAATTTGATTTGTTTGACGAAATTTCTGACGGTGCAATTGCACCATCAGATTTGTGAGATATTGCCTTAAAATTTGCATAAAAAAAGAGATATGGCGTACACTAACGTCGTATCTCTTTTTTGATTTACACAGTATTTTGTGAAAGGAGTGACACGATATGTCACAAGCAGTTCGCACTAAGCAGACCGCAACGCTTTTGCAAGCGATCTATAAAAACGTCAATATGGCGGGGGATTCTATTCTCAATCTCATGCCAAAGGTCAAGGATGCAAAGCTCAAGAATGACCTGACCGTTCAGCTCAGCGTCTACGAAGCGTACGCTTCTCGCGCGGCAAAGCTCCTTGCTGAAGAAGGTGCCAAGCCGGAGGAAGAGGGCACAATGACCAAAATGGCAGCCAAGTGGGGTAGTATGATGAACACGATGGTGGACTCCACCTCTACGCACATTGCCGAAATGATTGTAGAGGGAGCCACGATGGGTGTTAATGATATGCTCAAACAGATTCGCGAGAGCGAAAACACGCCCGTATCCGAGAGTGCTATGCGCCTCGCTCGCGACGTTTGCGCCTACGAGGAAAAAACAATCGAAGAAATGAAAGAATACCTGAGAGGGTAAAGAAAAAGAAGGATGGACTCTTCCATCCTTCTTTTTTGCTTAACCGCCCCAAAAGGGCTCGTATCTGCTAATATCGGCACCTGCTATACGGTAGATGCGGAAGCGGCGGTAGTACTCACCTTCGTGGGCTTCCATATCTGCAAGCTCATCCTTGTGCCCGAGTTTTGAAGCGGTGCTCCACATTGCCTTCATCGGCGCGCGTCCGTAGGTGTCCCAAAGAGCAATGCGCTTGGCACCGCAGTTGTAAAGATCAAGTGCGCGACGCTTAAACTCTTCGTTCGAAAGATGTCGCGGCATAATTTCAAAATAGACCTTCACGCCGTATTTTTTCTCAAGTGCCATCCACTCGGCAACGTGCTCTGCTTGCCCCTCGGGACCGCAAAGCTCGCCACGGGAATTTTTGATGGGCGGTAATAATTCGCAGTCGCCCGGGTGAATGGTGGCACCTGCTTTGGTGCGCACAAATTCGGTGTATTTTGCAAGGTCGATGCGCGTGTGTGCATCGTCCTTCCAAACCTCATCAGGCAGCATTTCGTGAAAACGCACGGGGTAGGAAACAACAGCATCGATCAAGCCTTCTTTCGCCCATTGCTCTACATCAAGACCAACGTACTTGGTATCATAAGGAGAGTAGAGCGTACGCACGTGCAGACCGATCTTGCCCTTGCCGAATTCGGCATCCAGAGCGGCGCGGATCTCGCGGATAAGACAGGTCATAATCTCACAATGCAGGGCATTGAGACGCGGCTCATCGAGCGGAAACTCATAGGGGTATTCGCCGTACAGTTCAAAAAAGCGGTCGGCAACGGGTTTTTCATAAAGCACGTAGGGAATGCCGCGGTGCCAAATGAGTGTGACGGCATCACAGCCCGAGCGTGCCATATGCAAAAGCTCGTTAACCATAAATTGTCGCACTTCGGGATAGGCGTAGGAC
>SVQS01000120.1 GCA_015065205.1 Oscillospiraceae bacterium | reverse complement strand
GCTTTCTCGATATGCTTGACGACGACCTGACGCAGGTTGAGACCGTTATCAAAACGGGCAACCGCATGGCGGATGCAATACTGAATAGTAAGCTCTCTATTGCCACTGCGAAGAATATAAAAGTAAAAGCCGAGGCGCGCATCCCCGTGTCTCTGTCGGTATCGGAGCTTGACCTTTGTATCGTCCTTGGCAATCTGCTTGACAATGCCATTGAGGCTTGTTCATCTCTCCCCGAAGAGGAGCGTCTTATCCGCATCTATATGGAGATGAAAGGCAACTACCTCTATCTTTCCGTTACCAACACCGCGGAAGGAAAGAAGAAGCAAAGCTTCAAAACAACAAAAGGCGAGGGACATGGATTCGGTCTTGCTCGCGTTGATGCTATTGTGAAAAAGTATGGCGGATATCTAACGCGCGCAAGTGAGGACGGAGCCTTTTCCACCGAGGTTCTCTTACCGCAATAAAAACAGAAAAAGTGCAATTCGCATCAAATTTTGAGCATTTGACAACAGATTGCACTTTTTTTCTTTTGCATTTGATATACTTACGGCAGAGAATTTTTAAGGAGAATTGCATAAACCATGAAAGTAAGGAAAGCAAAAAGAAAATACTCGCGTATCGGATCGATTTTTTGGGCACTTCGCCGCCTGTGGCGATTGGATCGTCGATTTGTATTCTATATGTTTGCCGCTATACCGTTCACTCTCGGCGTTCCGCTTGCCACCTCGTATTTTTCCAAGGTTCTGCTTGATGGACTGGAGGCGGGAGCGCCGTTGTCTCGTTTGATCCTCACAGCGGTAGGCTTCGTTTTGGGACTTGCGATCCTTGACCATCTGCGAACACTCTTAAATACCCGTTGTACGTCCAGGCAGTATTATCCCACGTGCGTGTATCAAACGGAGATGAGCGCATTCGTTCATGAGCAGGTGGATTATGAAGCTACGGAGACGGAGGCCTTTAAAAGAATTCATCAGTATGCTTTCGGTGATGCCAACGGGGGAAAATGTGCGCTTGAGTTCGTTTGGAAGGATCTATCCCGCTTTCTTGTGGCTCTTCTTGGTATCGGAACGTATGGCTCGCTCCTCGGCGCGCTGAATCCTACTCTTTTGGCTATGGTTCTTGTTGTATCGGTTGCAACGTATTTTACCACGCGGTGGCAACCGAGATATCGCAACGCCCATAAGCATGAATTTGAAAAGGAGGCAAGAAAGCTAAATTACCTAAAGGGCTTATCCGAGAATTTTTCCGTTTCCAAGGATATAAAACTTTACGGTATGCAGGATTGGCTTTCCAATATGGTAGGTGACTACCAAGCCTATCTTTTCATGTGGGAGAAAAAATGCAGTCTTCGAGGGCTTGTCGCCTCTCTTTTGTCGGGACTTATGAGTCTGATACAAAACGGTGTGGCCTATATTGTTCTGGTTGGAGCGCTCATTGCGGAGGAGATCTCTGTCGGAGATTTCGTGTTTTATTTTGGAATCGTTGGCAGTGTTACGGGCTTTTTGCGCGGCATCATTCAAAATGCGGCCAATCTAAATACTTGCGCCGAGAAGATCGATTATTACAGAGATTTTTTCAGTTATCCGAATCGGATGAATTACGGAGAGGGCTGTGCACTTCCCGTCGGTGCGCCTACGATCGAATTAAGGGATGTGTGGTACCGATACGATGGGGCAGAGGACTACGTGCTGAAGGGAATCAATCTTACTATCAGAGAGGGAGAGAGCATTGCACTGGTCGGACTGAACGGTGCGGGAAAAACTACGCTTGTCAAGCTGATCTGCGGTTTTTACAGGCCCACTAAAGGAGAAATTCTAATAAACGGTAAGAGAATCGAGGAATACAACATTGAGGAGTATTATTCGCTTCTGTCCGCCGTTTTTCAAGAGATCAAGCCCGTGGCTTTTACCGTGTTTGAATTTGTAGCCAGCGCAGACCTGACGCGACCCCATGCAAGAGAGCAGGCGAGAGAGGCTATGCAGAGAGCGGGAATTCTTGAGAAGATCGAGAGCCTGCCCCATGGAATGGACAATCATTTGATGAAGGGAATCTACGACGATGGCGTGGATCTGTCGGGCGGTGAGATGCAAAAGCTGATGCTTGCCCGCGCCATCTACAAGAACGGCAGTATTTTGATTTTGGACGAACCTACGGCGGCACTGGATCCCATCGCAGAAAATGCGCTATATATGGAGTACCGTGCCCTAACGGTAGGAAAAACCTCTGTCTATATTTCCCATCGGTTTGCCTCCACCCGCTTTTGTGATCGTATTTTACTTCTTGAGAACGGTGTAGTGGCGGAGAGCGGAACGCATACGGAATTGATGGGCAAAAACGGTCGGTACGCCTATATGTTCGGCGTGCAGGCAAAATATTATAAGGAGGGAGAGCATCATGCGTAAAGAGAATATCACCGTACGTGCCCTTAAGCGCTACGGGGGATTTAATAAAAAATACTTTCCCCTTCGATTTTTCCGTATTCTGTTCGAGTGTTTTTCTCCTTATTTTAATCTTTGGATGTCGGCGGAGATCGTTACCGCCCTATACGAAAAACAAGAGAAGCGAGTGATATTTCTGCTGATAACAATCACGTTGTTCGGCAACTTGTTTGTTCACACCATGGGGGCTTTACTTGGACACTTGGTGAATTTGGAGTTCAAACGGTTGTGCGATAAAGAAGCGGCTGCCTTTAATCAAAAAACGGTATCATTGGATTATAGCAAACTAGAGGATCCGAAAATCCGCGTTTTGCGGCGTAAGATTAAGGAGAACGCTTTTGTTAACGGATACGGCGTAAACTGCATGCGAACGAGTGTAGAGGGAATCTTACGTAGTGTGATCAGTCTTGCATTTGCTGGCGTTCTCTTTGCCGAAATGCTGACCCGTATTGCATCCGCAGAATTTGAATGGCTCACGTGGATTCTTTTGGCACTTATGGTTGTATTTACCGCCTTGGCTATTCTTGCCAAAAATGCCGTGCAGGAAAAGGAGGCGGGAGTATTTAAACGATTGAACGACTGGATGCTAAAGGAAAATCAACTGGGTCAGGGACATAGCCTGAACGGAATGGATGCGCGGGTCTATAAGCAGCAGCCGATCTTAACGCGGCTTGAAATGAAAATGAACCGAGAACACTTGGCACTGTTTTCCTGGGCGCGCTGGCGCACGTGGCTTCATATTACGCCACACATTCTTCTCTCCAAGATTCCCGAAATCTGTGCTTATACAATCGTTTGCTTCTATTGCGTGCGGAATATCTTTCCCATTGGAAGCGTAATCAAATACGTAGGCTATTTGTATCAATTCCCCATGGAGATCTTATCGATTTTTTATTTCCGTGCGGAATTAAGGAATAATGAGCAATTTCTTGTACCTTACCTTGAATATTTGAATCTCCCCAACGATATGTACCAAGGCACGCTTGCAGTCGAAAAGCGTAGCGACAAAAAATACGATGTGGAATTCCGCAACGTCAGCTTCAAATACGCAGGCAGCGATAAGTATGCCCTCAAAAATGTCAATATGACCTTCAAGGTAGGCGAGCGTCTTGCAGTTGTCGGAATGAACGGATCGGGTAAAACGACCTTCATCAAGCTGATGTGCCGTCTTTACGACCCCACCGAGGGGGAGATCTATATGAACGATTTTAACATCCGCAAATATGATTACCGTCAGTATCTCGATCTTTTCTCGGTCGTCTTTCAAGATTTTTCGCTCTTGGCTCTGCCGCTTGGCAACAACGTTTCCTCTTCCGAAACTTGGGATGCCGAAAGAGCAGAAAGATGTTTGCGCGGTGTCGGTCTTGGCGAGCGCTACGACGCGATGCCCAAGGGACTCGAAACGCCGATTACCAAGCACTTTGACGATGAAGGCGTGAACGTATCGGGCGGTGAAGCGCAAAAAATCGCACTCGCTCGCGCGCTTTATCGAGATGCTCCTTTTATCATTCTCGATGAACCAACCGCCGCCCTCGATCCCATCGCCGAGGCAGAGATCTATTCCAAGTTCGATGAGATCGTTGGCGATAAAACAGCCATTTATATCAGTCACCGCCTCTCCTCTTGCCGCTTCTGCGATAAGATCGCAGTATTCGATAAAGGCGAACTCGTGCAGCTCGGCTCTCACGAAGAGCTCCTCGCCGACCAAAACGGCAAATACTACGAGCTCTGGACAGCACAGGCTCAGTATTATACGAAATAAAACAGCAAAACAAAACATAATACAAAACAACCGCCGAGAGCAACTGCTTAGTTACTCTCGACGGTGATTTAGTTTTAGTTTGAATAATTATAATAAAAAACAAATCCGAACCCTTCGCGAGATGCGTAAAAGTTCGGATTTGTTTGTGTTGGTGACCCGTGGGAGAATCTGAACCCAAACCTGCGCCTTTATGCAATGGGAAAGGGAAGCCACGATAGGCGCAGGTTCTAACAAATTTTCGCAAGCGAAAATTTGCGGAGTTCAATTCTGTACAGATAGCAGGTAAACAAAAGAGGTGTTACACAAGTGCAACACCTCTTTTGTTTACTGGTGACCCGTGGGAGAATCGAACTCCCGTTACCGCCGTGAAAGGGCGGTGTCTTAACCGCTTGACCAACGGGCCTGGTAGCGGGAATTGGACTTGAACCCATGACCTACCGGGTATGAACCGGTTGCTCTAGCCAACTGAGCTATCCCGCCGCGGACTTACCAATTATATCATAAAAACTATGTCTTGTCAATACCTTTTTTAAAAAAATCTTTCTTTTTTTACATCTTTTACAGATTTGTTGATTTATTGTTCCCCTCTTTTCTTTGCTCAATTCTTTATTTTTGTCGGATATTTTCCAAATTATTGGTATATTTGCACAAAAGAACACTTTGTTAAAAAAATGTCTTTTGCTATCTTGACACAAAGTCTTGACTTTTTTCACTCGTTATATTATAATAATAAATTGATGGAATATATCGAAATTGTATCTTTCATAAAACAAATAGGGAAGGATCATTATGTTAGAAAAGAAAAAATACACCTTTCGGGGCGGCTCTCACGTGGCGGAGCACAAAGAAACCGCCTGCTTGCAGACCATTCGCCTGCCTGAGCCTGCCACTGTATCCATTCCTCTTTCCCAGCACATCGGTGCTCATGCAAAGCCGATTGTGGGGAAGGGAGACTATGTTAAGATCGGTCAGGTGATCGGTCAGATCGAATCGGGATTGGGTTGTCCTGTTCACGCCAGCGTTTCGGGAACGGTCAAAGAGATCGTTACCCGCCACAATGCGCAGGGAATGCCCATTCAAAACATCATTATTGAAAACGATGGTTTGCGCGTTCAGCACGAGAATATTCGTCCGCGCACCGCACCTCTTTCTGAGGCCACCACAGAGGAGATCATTGACATCGTGCGCGAGGCCGGTATCAGCGGTCTTGGCGGTGCTACGTTCCCGACCTATGCAAAAATCCAGAGCGCGCTCGGCAAGGTTAAAACGGTTATCATCAACTGTGCCGAATGCGAGCCTTACATCACGGCTAACCACCGCCTGCTTTTGGAGCGCGGACAGTGTGTTATCGAAGGACTTGAAATTTTGATGCACGCATTAAAGGCCGATGTGGGGGTTTTCGCCGTTGAGGACAATAAGCCCGATGCTATCGAATTTTTGCAAAAGGCTATCGAATCCAAGCCCGGAATGCAGGTCAAGGTTATGAAGACCAAGTATCCGCAAGGCGACGAGCGTCAGATCATTTACGCGCTCTATCACAAGGAAATTCCTGCAGGCAAGCTTCCTGCAGACGTTGGTTGTATGATCGTCAACGCCGAAACAGCTGCGGCTATCTCTCGCGCATTCTGGCGCGGCAAGCCGTTG
>SVQS01000119.1 GCA_015065205.1 Oscillospiraceae bacterium | reverse complement strand
AGAAAACACCAAAAAATCTATCACACGATTGCGCCCGTTGGGGCGTGAACGTCCACTTTCCCGCCCTCGATCATAGTATAGCATATTTTTTCCCTTTGCGGTATTACCTAAAATGACTTTTTTAGGTTTTATTTTCTTCTTCTGTTATATCTTTTTTTGATAAAATCGGATATATAAATCTCTTTTTTTGAATGCCTCAAAGTTGAGAAAAATCAAAAATTAAAGGATTTTGGCGAATTCACGGCGAGGCATACCGGTCTTTTCGCTGGTTACGCGGATCGCCTGCTTGACAACAGAAATAGACATATGCAGCTTTTCGGCAATTTGCGCGTTGCTCATTCCAAACGCCGCAAGCTTTGCAACCTCTCTCTCCTTTGCCGAAAGCGTAGTAACAAGCGTTTTGCCGCGTACGCTTCCGCTCAGGCGCGACCATCCCTCGTTATAGGTGCGATAGAGAGACTTGACCTCTTTCCATGCTTCGGGGTCTATTTGAGATAAACGGCGCTCCAGCAAGGAGTCCATCACGCGGTAATACTCCGAAAGAAGACCATACAACTTATCTGGTAGAGCCAAGGCGATGGCGCAGTCGATGTGACGAATGGCTTGCTCGTCATCGCCACTGTTGTGATAGAGCGCCGCACAGCTCATGCGCAAGCAAAGCTCGGAAATCAGCGAATAATCTGCTTTCGCCTGCGAAACCATAGGCTCGATAGCATTTGGGAGAATACGCATCAGAGAAAGGCCGTCCATCCCTTCCATTAAAAACTCACCTGTTGCAACAGCATACCCTATGGTATATAGGTATTTTGCATAGTAAACACGCGCCGCAGGGAGTGCATCTTTGTGTAGAGGCTCAAAACATCCCAAACGGAACCAATCGGGAAAGTCGGTGACGTTATACAGCATAATATCGACCGCACAGATGGCAAACAGCATAATATCTCGGTCAAAATCATTTTGTGCAGGGGCTTCGGAAATATGCATTTTTGCCGCGCGCCACATTTCAATATCTCCGCGCCAAATGGCACACTGTGCCAAAAGCATACCTGCGGAAATAACGCCATAAAAGCTTGAATGCCTGCCAAGCAGATAGTTCGCACTTGCATAGACCTTGTCGATATCTCCGCGCGCATAGGCGACCTCGGCTTCAAAAAGCACCTTTGCTTCCCTGTGATTGAGAAGAGGCACTGAGGCCTCGTCTGCTGTTCCGGGGATGCTATACAGATCTGTCATATATAAGAATGGCGTGTTGCGCGGCAAGGGTTGGTTTTCCTCGTCAAGCAATCTGCCCTCGCGGGTTCGGCGGTCGATGGGGCGAGTCGCATTCTCGGGAATCATCCACGCACGCCCAAAACGTTGCGCACCAACAATTTTGCCTTCCTTGCACAAAATTTGAACAGCGCGCGGGGAAACATCCCATTTGGCGGCAATTTCTTCAATTTTGAGAAATCTCATTTCCCCACTCCCTTCATATTGGAAAAGCATTTGCTTTTTTCGCTTTTGCGAAAATCATTTTTTCGCTATTACGAAAATTATTATAACACAAAACAGAAAAAATGTCAATAGAAAATTGCTTTTTTTCAAATATCTTTCATTTTTGGCCAAAAGAGTTGCTTTTTGACAAAAGATATGATATAATAGGAAGTAAATAAAGTCTTTTTGCAAAGGAGAAACGGTTTGAAGCTGATTGTTTGCTTAAGCGATGACAACGGAATGATGTTCAATCACCGTCGTCAAAGCCGCGACCGCATTTTGATTGCTGATATGCTCCAACACGTAGGAACGGCCCCCTTGTGGGTGACGCCCTATTCTGCGTCCCTGTTCCCAGAGGATTGTGCCTCTTTGCACGTTGTTCCCGATCCTACAAAGGTCGCGGGCGAGAACGACTATTGCTTTGTGGAGGACACTCCCCTGCCTCAAGGACTTGAAAACACAAACGAAATCATCATTTACCGTTGGAACCGCCTTTACCCCTCGGATGTGTTCTTTCCCTGCAACACATCAGCGTTTTCTTTGATTAAGAGCGACGAATTTGTCGGCTCTTCACATGATAACATTACAAAGGAGATTTGGAAAAAATGAAATTCTCTTATCGCGCTCGTATAGCCCTTATAGCTCTCTTGTTGGCCCTCTCTACCCTATTCGCTTCCTGCGATATGCTGGGCGGACTCCCTGTTACAACAGACCCCGTGGAAACAACCACTGCAGAAACCACCCTTGAAGAAACTTCCACAGAAGAATCTTCTTATGAAACAACACCGGAAACATCTACGCCGGAGGCTACAACACCTGAGGAAACCACTCCTGAAGTAACGACTCCTGAAGTTACGACTCCCGAGGTTACCACGCCTGAGGTTACCTCTCCCGAGGTTACCACGCCCGAAGAGAGCACGCCCGATTCCGAGCAACCGGAAAAGCCCCCTGTTGGAACGGAAGTTGGCAACACCTGCCCTACCATTTCGCTCGACATCGTCGATAGCGAAGAAAAATTTGACGTTCAAAAGGAAACCGCGGAAGGTCGCGTGGTTGTCCTCAATTTCTGGTTCAACACCTGCCCCCCTTGCCTCTGGGAATTGCCATCTTTTTATCGGATGGCAGCCGATTACGCTGACCGTGTAAGCGTAGCCGCAGTTCACATCGAGCTACCGGGCGTAGATGTGACCGACTTTATTGAAAACAATTCGGGGCACCCCGAATGGAACGACGGTACAATGTCCATCGGTTGGGACACAGGCATGTATTGTATGGATCTTTTCAACATTCAAGCCTGCCCCCTCACCATTGTCATTAACGCAAACGGCGTTATTACCGACAAACACCTCGGCGCGCTTACATACAGTGAGTTGATCGCTATTGTAGAAAAAGCGCTGGATGAGCCAAGTCAACCGGAGGAAACAACTCCCGAGGAGACAACTCCGGAAGTTACCACTCCCGAAGTTACCACTCCCGAAATAACCACTCCCGAAATTACTACTCCCGGCGAACACTACCCCGGTATCCCTGCATTCTCCGGCGAAAAGTATGTTGCAATCAACGGTAACGTTCCTTATTTTACAAAAGAGGATTATACCACAACCTCTTATGAATCTTATGCCGTTTTGGATAGTCTTGGCCGTTGCGGCGTCGCAGTGGCTTGCCTTGGCCGTGACCTGATGCCCACCGGCACACGCGGCGATCTTTCAACAACCCCCTCCGGTTGGATGCAAGCATCCTATGATATTGTTGACGGAAGATATCTTTA
The DNA here is from genome assembly GCA_015065205.1 of Oscillospiraceae bacterium. Lineage (GTDB taxonomy): Bacteria > Bacillota > Clostridia > Oscillospirales > CAG-272 > UMGS1865. The sequence continues at coordinate 2,708 of SVQS01000119.1, read as the reverse complement.
CAATCGCTCCCACTTGATTGGCTGGCAGCTTGCAGGTGAGGACGACAACAAGCTAAACCTGATTACAGGCACACGCTTTTGCAATCAGCTTGGAATGCTCCCCTTTGAAAATATGGTTGCCGACTACATCAAAGAAACAAACAACCACGTGCTCTATCGCGTAACTCCCTTGTTTATTGGAAACGAGCTTGTCGCCCGCGGCGTCTTGATGGAGGCTTGGTCGGTAGAAGACAACGGCGATGGCATTTGCTTTAACGTGTTTATCTATAACGCGCAACCCGGTATCATCATCGACTATGCAACCGGAAGCAGCCGCCTTGAAAAAGCAGACACGACACCCCCTGACGAAGCTCCTCAGTGTGATTACGTTGCCAACAAGAACAGCAAAAAATTCCACTATCCGGAATGCTCCAGTGTTGATCAAATGAGTGAAAAAAACAAGGAATACCACACCGCAACGCACGACGAAATGATTCAAATGGGCTATATTCCCTGCGCAAATTGCAACCCTTAATACGAAACACGTATAGCAAAAAACCGACCGATTCACACAGAATCGGTCGGTTTTGTTTTACTGTTGCCTCGTGAGATCGGGGGATGTATGCAAGGTGCTCTTGTTGCGCAAATAAAATAGAAGCCCCACAAAATCCTTATAATATGGAATAAATTCGCCTTTGGCGATGAGCTCCATAATTTCGTTCTCATCCGCCCACCTGACAGCCATTACCTCTTCGGTTTGCAGAGTCAGTGCATCAACGTCGACGTCGCGCTCTAATAGAAAAATGTCGCCAAAGCCCTCGGGCCAATGAATGGTAAGAGCCGGGCGCAGATCGGCAAACGAAATAGATAATCCCAATTCCTCACGCATCTCGCGCTCAGCGGCATCACCGCTTGTCTCACCTGTTATGGCACTGCCGCTGGCAGTCATATCCCACAGTCCGGGCCAACCGAATTTGGTCAGCTGCCGCCTTTGAATGAGCATTTCTCCGCGACTGTTAAAAATGCAAACGTGCACCGCCAAACGGTAAAATCCATCGGGATGTTTGGCCCCGCGTTCCATTGTTTTTCCGGTCCTTTCGCGGTCCTTGGTGTAAAGATCCCAAAGCTCCATTGCTTTCTCCTCTGTCCTTACGTGCCGGAGTTTTGGTTTTTGGATTCGCGGCGGCGCTGCTCTCTTTGCTTGAGCTGCAGCTTGTGTGCGAGTGCCTTTTCTTGAATGATGCACTTCACCAAGGAATCCAAGTCTCCGCCCTCTTGATAGTCGGCAGAGCAGATGTAATTTACACGGTCGTCAAGAAGCAGATCGGTGACCTTGTTCTTCTCTCCCTTTTGGTAAACGGCAATCGATACGCCGCCCTGCTTTTTGATGAGCGTCATACAGGGAATGTCGGTAATACCGTCGCCAAAATAGATCATATTGTTGTAAGGAATTTCGCGCTCGCGCACCTTATCGTTTACCTTTTTGTTTTCGGTTTCGTCGTATACGCCTTTGGAAATACGGAATACGTATTGCGTTTTTTGCGTATAGTTGATGGCAATTTTAGGCCAAATCGCCTTACCGTCCTCGTCATAAAGATATTGGCAAGCAAAGATTTTTTTGAAGCGGTTGCTGATCTCACTGCCCTCAATGATCTCCTTGATACCGCTGGAGATAACATAGTGCTCGATGTTGACACCAATAGACTCGCCATACAGATTGATGCGCTCGAACCAGTTGAGAACGCCCTTGTAGAAGCGGATATCCTTTCCGCACGCACGCAGATATTCTTTTGTAACATCAATTCCCTGCTCCTCGCAAAGCTTGACGGAGGAATACAAATATCCCAAAATACCTTCCATATAGTTCTTCGTTCGATAGCTTTCTACCTTGCCCCAAAATTCGGCAGGCGTCATACCAAGGTTAGGAATGAAGGTGTAGTTTTGCATATCCTGATCGCACAGTGTTTTATCAAAATCGTACATCAGGGCAATCGTCGGCTTTTTACGCATAAAATACCTCTCGTTTTTCTTTCAATTTATTGGTATAGAACCCCATTGTCCTTATTATATCACACTTCTTTCCCTTTTGCAATAGCGAATTTGCAATACGTGCATCAAAAAACGCTTATTTTAAAACAAAAAAAGGGCAAGGCAACGGCAGAGCCGTTGCCTTGCTTTTTGCAAGAATTATTAAGATTAATAATTGATTTGCTTACCGTTTGCCAAAATTATTCAGCAACGGGAACGAGATACAGATCTCTGAAGTGTTGGCTCTTAGCTACGCCATCAGCAACACGGATAGTGATGGTGTTCTCACCCTCTTGGAGTTCGAATACCAAACCGGTCATGTAAGCACCGATGAGGAAGTCGTTGTTACGAACTTCGTATGCATCGTCAGCAGTTGCCCAACCATAGGTGTGGTTGATAACTTGCTCGTTTGCAGTGCCTTCGTTAACGATGAACTTAGCACCACGAACCTTTTGGTCCTTAATTCTGTAGTGTGCTGCTACGTTGTACAGACCAGCCTTCTCTACGGTTACAGTGAAAGCGATAGAGTCGGTAACTACTTGGTCAGAGCAGTATACGTGAGGATAAGGAAGAGAACCGGAACCTGCGCGGATCTCGTCGTATTCCATGTGGTCACCGGTGGAGCCGTTGAATGCATCCAACCAGATTACATCTTCGCCGGTGAACTCTTCGGGAAGAGCTGCGGAGAAGTAGAATACGTC
>SVQS01000118.1 GCA_015065205.1 Oscillospiraceae bacterium | reverse complement strand
CCACCGTATAGAGCACAAAATAACGCGCAGATGTCGTCTCTCCGGCAGGAATTTCAAAAATGGCACGTCCGCCGAGCAAAACGGCGTAGTATACACTCCAACCCACAACGGTCGTCATAACGCCAAAAATGAGGTACATCAGCACCTCGCGGTGCTTTTTCCATAATGCTTTTATCTTTTCCATCATAATCAGCCCTCAATTTTGTAGGTCGTTCCCTCTTTGGTATCAATCAAGGTAACACCTTTTTCCAAGAGATATGCGCGAATGCGGTCGGCCTCGGCATAGTTCTTGGCGACTTTTGCTTCGCGTCTCTCAACGATGAGTCGCTCAATTTCGGCTACAAAAGGATCGTCGCTTACGGGAGCTTCGGCATTTTCTTCTTTTTCTTCGTTCAGCTTTGCGGCATTTTCCAAGAGATTGAGGCAAAGAACGGTATCAAAATCGGCAAGAGCCGCTTTCTTGGTAGCGTCATTGGTTTTTGCCTTGAGCACGTCATAAATGGCGGTGACTGCCAAGGATGTGTTCAGGTCGTTATCGAGTGCCTTTGTGAAGCCCGCTTTGAGCTCGGCAAGGGCAGCTTCGTCAACCGCGCCGTCGTCCTTGAGAGATGCAATGCGCGCGATGAGCTTGTTGTAGGCAACCTTTGCGTTCTCCATGTTCTCCCAAGAGAATACGAGCGACTTGCGGTAGTGCGATTGCAGACAGAAGAAGCGATAAACCATAGGGTCAAAGCCCTTTTCGATAAGCAGAGAAACGGTCAAAAATTCGCCCTTGGATTTGCTCATTTTGCCCGAGTTGGTGTTCAGGTGCAGAACGTGGAACCAATAGTTGCACCATTTATGACCGAGGAACGCCTCGGACTGTGCAATCTCGTTGGTGTGGTGCGGGAATGCGTTGTCGATACCGCCACAGTGAACGTCAAGACGCTCACCGAGGTGCTTCATGCTGATGCAGGAGCACTCAATGTGCCATCCGGGATAACCGATGCCCCAAGGGCTGTTCCATTTGAGCTCTTGGTCGTCAAACTTGGATTTGGTAAACCACAGAACAAAGTCTGCCTTATTCTTCTTGTTGCCGTCGGCCTCAACGCCATCGCGTACGCCAACTGCAAGGTCTTCTTCCTCAAAGTTGTTGAACACATAATATTGTTCCAATTTAGAGGTATCAAAATAAATGTTTCCGCCTGCTTCGTAAGCATAGCCTTTTTCGAGGAGCGCCTCAATTACCTTGATAAACTCGTCGATGCAAGAGGTTGCGGGCTCTACTACCTCGGGGCGGCGGATGTTGAGCGCCTTGCAATCTTCAAAGAATTTTTCGGTGTAGAATCGCGCGATTTCCATAACGGTCTTCTTTTCGCGCTTTGCGCCCTTGAGCATCTTGTCCTCGCCTGTATCGGCATCGGACGTCAGGTGACCTACGTCGGTGATATTCATAACGCGCGTAACGTCGTAGCCGCTGTAACGGAAGTAGCGGTCGAGGATATCTTCCATAATGTAGGTGCGCAAATTACCGATGTGCGCAAAATGGTAAACCGTGGGGCCGCAGGTGTACATACTCACCTTGCCTGCCTCATGGGGAATGAATTCTTCTTTTTTTCTGGTTGCAGAGTTGTAAAGTTGCATAATCTATCTCCTTTTGCGGAAAATTTCCGCGTGGTGTTGTCAAATAAAATTTACTTCTTTTTGCCCTGTGGCTTCTTTTTCTTCTTGGCGACCGAGAAGCCAAAGGAGCCAATCTTTTTGCCAAGCTCAAAGTAGGTGCCGTGGGCGTAGGCGACAAGTCCTGCCTTATCCAAGCGAAGCTTGCCATCGGAGTTGATAAGCTCCTCGTCAACGTCAACGGCGACAATATCAGCGAGGAACATATCGTGCGAACCCAAGGGAATGACGTCGGTCACGCGACACTCCAAAACCAACGGGGAGTCTGCGAGGATGGGACACCCGACCTCGTTGGCGGCTTCTTTGGAAAGTTTACATCGCTCGAATTTGTCGATCTTCGCACCCGTGTGCACACCGCAGAAGTCGGCGGCGCGAACAAGATCTGCGGTGGTGAGATTGATGGCAAACTCACCGCTCTCTTTGATCATTTTGTAAGAGTGACGCGACGGGCGCACCGAAATATAGGTTTTGGGCGGAATGGTATTGGTTATTCCCGTCCACGCGACAGTAAAGACATTATCCTTGCCATCGTGCGAGCAGGTCACCATTGTAGGCGGCACGGGCGCGAGCATCGCTCCACCGCGCCATTTGACCTTTGCCATCGTATCACTCCTTTCGTTATTATAGTTATTCAGTATATTATAGCACATTTATGAAGGATTGTCAATTATAAAAAACAAAGAGTGTAGTTTCTTTTTAAAAATCCCTTGACATTCCTCAACAAATGTGATAAAATAGGAGAGCAATACAGAAGGTTATTTCGCCCATGGCGGAATGAACAACGTTGCACCAAATACGGAGGCATATTTCGCCTTTGGCGAATATACCCACACTCTGCGCAAGCCACAGCAAGCTTGTCGATCTTCGAGTGGGGAAAGCGACAGCGGATTTGACGAGCAGAACTCGTCGAGCCACATCTTGTTTTGCTCCGTAAGAGAGGTGCAACTGCGTGAACCTCTCTTACGGAGGCATATCGAAGCGGTCATAACGAGGCGGTCTTGAAAACCGTTTGGGGGCAACCCCACGGGGGTTCGAATCCCTCTGCCTCCGCCAAATAAGGAACAGTAGATTGATACAATCGTATCGACCTACTGTTTTCTTTTTATTGTTAAAAGATTGGTATCCGTTAAATCATTGAATATATCTTCTATGTTTCTCTTGTCTTATAAAATACAATAGATAAATACCAAGAAAGCGCATATATTCCGACACCTATAAGACAAGCAACAGGTAAAAAGGCGTTCAGTTGAATTTCATTCTGCAAACCTTCCTTAAAAATTGTAGTTGCGATAATGCTTCCTGCACACACCACGCCTACCATCACATAGTAAACACCGCGACCTTTTTCTACTCCGTATTTGAATACAAATGGAAGAGTCAGCGACGAGGCAACGCTCGCCATTACCAGCACAAGCATCATAAGCACTACAAACTCTTTCAAAACGAAAGTGCCATCAATACTCATTTTCACACCCTGCGCGATGCAAATTACTGTCAGCAAAGCAATTTGTGTGAACAAGCCAATCAGATACTTTGCAGATACAATCTGCGTTTTGGTATATGGCAACGTACCGACATACTCCGTCCATCGACTGCGTTCGTCATATCCGAGTAGGTTGACAGGGATCATACCAGCAAGCAAACAAGGGTAGAAAACGAAGAACATATTGCCGCTACTCATCATAGAAAGAATGATAAATCCGATACTGACGAAAAGATAATATCTACAATATTTTTTCATCATATACCAATCTTTTAATAACAGCCCTTTCATATCATTTCGCCTCCTTTACCATAAATACGAACAGTTCCTCAATGCTTATTGGGCTTAACTTAAAGCCATCGGGAGCATCCTTGCGCAGTACGATAGCTTCAGCACCATAGGGTGTTTCTTTTCTGTATCTTATTACTTCGTTGTTAAGCTCCGAAAGTTGTTCTACCGTACAGTGAATGATGCCGTACTCGGAGAGCAGTTCGTCTTTTTCCTCGCAAAGTAAGAGCTTGCCCTTATGCAAAAACGCCACGTAGTCGCAGAGTTTTTCAAGATCGCTGACGATGTGCGAGGATATAAGGATGGAGTGGGTTTCATCCCTTGTAAAATCGCAGAACATATCCACTACCTCGTCACGCACGACGGGATCAAGTCCGCTTGTCGGCTCGTCAAGCAGTAACAGCCTTGCACCGTGTGACATAGCAACGGCAATACCGAGCTTCATTTTCATACCGCGTGAAAAATCCTTAAACGGTTTGTTGTCGGGCAGAGATAGCTGTTGCAGAAGCTTGGCATATTCAGCCTCATTCCAATTACGAAACGTATGCTTCATAACATTGCCGATCTGCTTTGCCGTCAAGCATTCCGGCATACCGATCTCGTCCATTACAACGCCGACATCTTCTTTTGTAAGTGAAATATCCTTTTCGTTGTCTTTGCCGAGTATTGTAATTGTTCCGCCATCCTTATGAAGTATATCCAAGATGAGCTTTATCGTGGTGCTTTTGCCTGCACCGTTCTCACCGATAAGCCCCATAATGCAACCGTTTGGCAGAGTAAGACTTATGTTATCCAAACAAAATCCCGAAAAGGATTTACTTACATTTTTTAATTCAAGTGCGTTCATTCTTGTTCCTCCATACCGAACGTAATCATTTCAATAATATCGTCACGGCTCAAATTGCACGAGGTAGCGAGCTTTGCTATCTGCTCAATATGTTCCTCTATCCTTTTCAGATTTTCCTCTCGTAAAAGTTCTATGTTCTTCGGCGCAACGTAACAGCCTTTTGCGGGCAGAGTGTAGATGAAGCCTTCCTTTTCAAGTTCTTCATACGCTCGCTTGGTCGTGATAAAGCTGATACGGAGATCCTTTGCGAGTCCTCGAATGGACGGAAGCATTTCATCTTCTTTCAACTCACCGCCGATGATCTGATTCTTTATTTGAGAATATATTTGATTATAAATCGGTTCACCGCTTTTATTGTCGATTAAAATATTCACGCCATCACCTCTGTTAATACTGTATATAAATATTATATACAGATGGTGCGATTTTGTCAAGAGCTTTTTGAAAAATTTTATATTCTATTAAAAAATGACGGCACTCTGCCCTCAAGCGAATACACGCCGAGAGAACCGTAGGCGAACGAAGCTTGGTTCAGAATCCCTCTGCCTCCGCCTTGGTGTTCATTGGATTATATCATATAATATCCAATGGTAAGCCATCCAATCTATATTGGACTGTTTATTGATATAAAAATCAAAATTTTTGTTGCTTTTTGACCAAAATCATGCTATACTGTTAGCGTAATCCGCTTTGTTTTGCTGAACAGGAGCTTTTTATGGACTCTATCTTATTTATCTTTGAAATCATCGGTGTGATCGCGTTCTCTCTTTCGGGGGCATTGACCGCGATGAAAAAGGAAATGGACATCTTTGGCGCGTGCGTGCTTGGTATGACGACTGCGATCGGTGGCGGCATTATCCGCGACCTGATTTTGGGTGTCACGCCGCCTGCGGCATTTGTCAATCCCCTGCAAGCGGTGCTTGGCCTTGCCATTCCGGCAATTACATATCTGCCCTTCATTCAAAAACTCTTTGCTCACGATAAGCATCGCGTGCAAGCCCTCTCTTTGATGATAGCCGACTCGGTCGGTCTTGGCGTGTTCACGGTTGTAGGAGTGAATGCCTGCTTCCAGAGCCTGCCCAACCCCAACTTTTTTACAGGCATCTTTTTGGGGGTGATCACCGGTGTTGGCGGCGGCGTGCTGCGTGACGTGTTCTCGATGCATCTGCCCAAAATATTTGTAAAACACTTTTATGCCTGCGCCTCGATTGCGGGTGCAATCACAGCATTCCTCATTCGAGTTTTTCTCAAAGACATTTTGTTAGCAACCATCGCAGGAGCGGTGGTCGTAATTGCGCTCCGCTTTTTGGCATTCTTCCTGCGTTGGAATCTCCCCAAGCCCAAATATCCCATTGAAGAGGAAAAATAATGACATAAAAAGGCGGCAACGAGAATTCGTTGCCGCCTTTTGGCATCTACCATAGTTAAATTATTCTTCTATATCTTCTGCCTTTGGTAAGCGGCGCATTGCACAGGTACAAAGGCCGACAAACTCAATTAAACGCTTGTAGTGTTGGCAAGCATAGCAACCGTCTTCGCGGTCTTTGCCAACATAGTAAAGGCAAACATCCTGCATTTCGGTAGCAAAGGGATAGCCTTCTTCATCATATTGTGGGTGAGCAATAAAATCCGGATAAAGCGGAACCGGACGCACCAAAGGGTTTTGTCGGTCGCACTCTTCGTAATATCCATAATAAAGCTCGAAGG
>SVQS01000117.1 GCA_015065205.1 Oscillospiraceae bacterium | reverse complement strand
CCCATTTCATAGGCTTCGGTCATAGCAGATTTGCCCTTGACCTCGCCCTTTTCATATGTACCCATACCGTAAATGACACCCATTTCCTTTGCGCCCTCCACGCAATCGGCATAGCCACGAAAACAAGCAAGAGTGGTATCGGCAGAAGAAAGTTCCTCGTCTGCTGCGGTGACGATATAATAGAACTCCTTATTTTTTACCTCTGTCCAACGGGCAACGCTTCTGTCGATTACAGCTTTGAGTTGTGCATCTATGGAATAGAAATATACAGGGCTTGCAAGTACCATAACATCACAATCGATCATTTTCTGAAGCACCTCTGCCATATCGTCTTTGATGGCACACACACCTGTGCCACGGCAAGCGTAGCAAGCTCTGCAATAGCTTATCTTCTTTTCGGCGACACGGATTTTTTCAACCTCGTGTCCGGCTTCGATAGCGCCTCTTGCGAATTCGTCGCAGAGTAAATCCGAGTTTCCGTTTTTTCGGGGACTTCCCGATAATATCAACACCTTTTTCATACCGTTACCACGCTTTCTTTTCTTTGGAGCTATCGTGCTGCTTTTTTCGTTCTTCGACCATCTTGCAGAACCACTCCACCATATTCGGATTGGTGTGGGAGAAGAACGAGCTTTGATTTTTGTCAAGGGATGCGATTGCTTCCATATCCTCTGCGGTCAATTCAAAGTCGAAAATATTGAAGTTTTCTTCCATACGCTCGATATGAGTTGACTTCGGAATGACCACGATACCGCGCTGAATGTGCCAACGAAGCATAACCTGTGCAGGTGTTTTGCCATATTTCTTCCCGATAGCTTTGAGTTCGGGAAGCTCAAACATACCGCCTCTGCCTTCTCCAAAAGGCGCCCATGCTTCAAGCTGAATTCCGTACTTATTTGCCCACTCGAGCTGCTCGTTCTGCTGATGGTGAGGATGAATCTCAATCTGATTGACAGCGGGCTTTACACGGGCAAAGCTTGCGATATCTACCATACGGTCAACATAGAAATTAGATATACCGATAGCACGGATTTTTCCTTCTGCCATCAAATCCTCAAGTGCGCGGTAAGCTCCGTACACATCGGAGAACGGCTGATGAAGCAAACAGAGATCGAGGTAATTGGTTTTTAACTTGCGAAGCGACTCCAAAACGGAAGCACGGCATTCATCGTAACCATAATGCTCAATCCATACCTTTGTGGTAAGGAAGATTTCTTCTCTCGGAATACCGCTTTTTATCAGAGCGTTACCGACTTCTTCTTCGTTAAAATAGCTCTGTGCAGTATCGATAGAACGATATCCGACCTTGAGCGCATCAAGGACACATCTTTCACATTCGTCCTTCGTCACCTGATACACACCGTAACCGAGCATAGGCATCTGAACACCATTGTTAAGTGTTACATATTTCATTTTGACATCCTCCGTCAAATTCAAGTTTATCTATCAGTTGCATTATACCATAAATTCCCGCAAAAGTAAATAGGATAGCACAATCTTTTCAACCGTTTCCTTGCCACAGCAAAACAACATCCTCTTGGAGAATTGTTCGGGCGTGAGGAAAACAGTCCGGTGGACTGTTTTTAGCCCGAACCGCAAAGCTTGGCTTTGCGGGCCTCAATTTTACGAGATAAAAACAACACCCACCGGAAACGATGGGTGTTGAAATACACCATAAAGTGTTGTTTTTATCTCTTGGAAAATTGAGGTGCACGACGTGCAGCTTTGAGTCCGTACTTCTTTCTTTCCTTCATACGAGGATCGCGAGTCAGGAAGCCTGCTGCCTTGAGTGCGGGTTTGTACTCTGCGTCTGCAGCAACGAGAGCACGAGCGAGGCCGTGGCGGATTGCGCCTGCCTGGCCGGAGATACCGCCGCCGTTTACGGTTGCGATAATATCAAACTTACCTTCGGTGCCGGTTACGCCAAAGGGTTGGTTAACGATGAGCTTCAAGGTCTCGAGACCGAAGTAATCGTCGATGTCACGCTTGTTGATGGTGATAACGCCGGTGCCGGGAACGATGCGAACGCGAGCAACGGACTTCTTTCTTCTGCCGGTTCCGTAGAAATAGGGCTTAGCACTTGTATACATTCGTTATGTCCTTCCTTTCTCTCAATCAAAACTCGTAAGCTTCGGGCTTTTGTGCCTCGTGCTTGTGAGCCTCGCCGGCGTAAACCTTGAGACGAGTGAATGCCTTTGCACCCAAGGTGTTCTTGGGAAGCATGCCCTTAATAGCGAGCTCCATTGCTCTCTCGGGCTTGGTTGCCATCATGGTCTTAGCTTGAACAGCCTTCATGCCGCCAATGTAGCCGGAATGATGGTAGTAGTACTTTTGTTCCATCTTCTTACCGGTAAGAACTGCCTTTTCGGCGTTGATAACGATAACGAAGTTGCCGCAGTCCACGTGAGGGGTGAATTCGGGAGCATTTTTGCCGCGCAGAAGGTCTGCAGCTGCAACAGCGGTCTTACCCATGGGCTTGCCTGCTGCGTCCAGAATGTACCACTTGCGAACTACATTTTCTTTCTTTTGCATAAATGTAGACATTGTAGGGTTCCTCCAACAAAATAAATAGAATTTTTTTCATGCTCGCATATTATAACATAAACAAACCTGCTTGTCAACCCCTTTTTGAAAAGTTTTTTTGATTTTTTAATTTAGCATGATGCAATCTCCGTTTTTCTCGTTTTTTCTCTTTTTTTCATATCATTTGCTCATTCTCTATTTATAAAAATTTTTCGTCATTTTTGTGAAAAACGACCAAAAAAGAAGGTCGACTGCTAAAAAACAGTCGATCTTCCCTTTTTATGCGGTTATTATGTATTCGCTTCTGCTCCTTCTTTAAGCTCCTGCAATTCGCGCAGGAAGGAGTCAATATCCTTAAACTCGCGATAAACTGATGCGAAACGAACGTAAGCAACTTCGTCGCGTTCGCGCAGCTTACGCATAACAATTTCGCCAAGCTCGGTAGAGGTGATATCCTGATGCAGGGTGTTTTGAAGCTCTGCCTCGATCTCGTTGACAAGCAAAACGGCATCAACGGGACGCTTCTCTGTCGCTTTGAGAACGCCTGCCAAGAGCTTTTGCTTATCGAACAGCTCCTTGCTGCCGCTCTTTTTAATGACAAAGATCTGCAACATTTCAAGTGTTTCAAAAGTAGTGAAGCGCTTTTGGCATTGCTCACACTCGCGACGGCGACGGATGCTGTTACCCTCAACAGTAGGGCGAGAGTCAATTACCTGGCTTTTCGGATAACCACAACTGGGACATTTCATAACTGTATTCCCTTGCGTCCGATGATTCGAACGCTCCTTTTTCCAAAATTCTCTAATTATTATAACATACTTTTGGGAATATGTAAAGAGTTTTTTGGATATTTTTTATGCATATCGCAATTCTTGCATTACATCATCAAGTCCGCAAGGCGTTACACAGCCCTCGCGAATGCGTTGATAGTGCCCTAGAGCACGTGCAAGATCACCGCCGGCTTCTGCCTCGCAGGTCTCCTCGTCAAGAGAGATGCTGATAGAATAGCGGTGCATAACTTCCCCAGGGATCAGTAACAGCCGATAGGTCAGTTGCATGCCGCCGAAATATACGTGGTCCTCGCATAGCGCGATGACGTGATTGTTGGTCGCTTTTCTCATTGTCTTTTCCTCATTCTTTCAAAGTTGCGGCGCAGATGTGGCCTATCTTCATTATAACATAATAGAAAATTTCCAAATCTTAACAACAGGTAGGAGGTTTTGTCAAAAACGCACACATCAAAAGGATGTTTTTGCCATCTCCCCGCCGCTAATACTTATAAATATGTAAAAATGGATGAAAACAACACCAAAATATTCATAAAAAAATTTTTTACATTGCATATTTTTGTTCTGCGTATGCAGTGTTTCCCTCACTTGGAAAACATTTTGCATAGATTTTGGAGCGTTTTTGTGCTATGATAAAGAAAAAACAAAAAATATGCAAAAAGTATAAACATACACCAAAGGAGATTGCTATGAAGCCATCAAACGTGCGACCGCTCGGGAAATATTCCCGAATGATTTTACATATCGAATTACCGCTCAACCTCGGAGCCGCGCTCTTCTTTCTCTTTTCCTATCTGAAGGAACGCATAACCGCTCCCGTCTTTGCCGCAAGAGAATACGCACCGCTTGTGGCATACCTACTCTTCCCTTTTATCATTACAGCATTTAGTGTGCTGTTAGTAGAACGATTAGAGATGGAAAACGAGTAAAAAAACAGGCGACCAATGGTCGCTCCTACCCTACCATAACATAAATACAGGGATAGCAAGTGCGCTATCCCTTGTTTGCTTTTATTCTACTTTCTTAGTGAGCAGGGTCTCGGTGGCACCTGCGAACTCGCGAGAGCAAAAAGCGAACGCCTATCGGTGTCGCGCCGACCGTCTATTTGCAAACTGAAAACTCTATTTAATTATTTGTGGTGAGAAAGTTCTTGAAAGGGGCGTGGGGAAAACTTCTTTCAAGAAGTTTTCCCCACAATCCTTATAAACTTATCAGTCCGCTTTTTTAATAATCTTACGCGGGCATTTGTCGGCGCATTTGCCGCAGCCGATGCATTTCTTTTGGTCGATGGTTGCCACGAAGTCGGTAACGGTAACGGCACCAACGGGGCAATTCTTTTCGCAGATCTTGCAGGAAATGCAACCCACGTCACACTGCTTACGTGTGATAGCACCGTTTTCAACGGAACGGCACTCTACGCAATACTTACTGGAGACGGGAATCATCGAAATGAGATGCTTGGGGCAAAGATTTGCACAAGCACCGCATCCAATGCATTTGGCATCGTCTACAACGGCCAAGCCGTCCACTACGTGAATGGCATCGTATTTGCAGGCTGCTACGCAGGTTCCAAGGCCGATACAACCGTTGGGGCAGGCTTTGTTACCGCCGCCAAGCTTCTCGGCTGCAATGCAGTCCTGCGCGCCCTCGTAGCTATACTTATACTTTGCCGTGTTGCAGTTACCCGAGCACATAACATGTGCGTGGAGCGGAACAGAAATCTCAACCTCAATACCCATAATTTCGCCGATACGGCGACAGCCCTCTGCCGAGCAGGAGTTGCACGCGTTGGGAGTTGCTTCCCCTTTGACAATGGCTTGCGCCAGAGCCGCACAACCGGAATATCCGCATCCGCCGCAGTTTGCGCCGGGGAGACATTCAAGCACTTGCTCTACGCGGGGGTCGCTCTCAACCGCGAACACGCGGGAAGCAATCGCCAAGGCAACGCCGAACAGGATGCCCAAGCCGGCAAAAATACCGACGGGAATTAAAACATTCATAATATCCATAGCGTTTGTCCTCCCATTACAGATTTACGCCTGAGAAACAGGAAAACGCCATAGCCAACAGTCCTGCCGTGATGAGCGTGAGCGGAAATCCGCGGAACGCACGGGGGGGATCTGCGTTCTCCATACGAACGCGCACACCCGCGAACACCACGATGGCAAGCGTAAAGCCCAAGGATGCCGCAAAGCCAAAGCATACTGCTTGCAACAGATTGTATTCGTTCTGCACGATCAACAGCGCACAGGAAAGAACTGCACAGTTGGTGGTAATCAAGGGCAAATAAATACCTAAGGAGTTGTAAAGTGCGGGGATAAATTTACGCAGGAACATCTCAATGAATTGCACCAATGCCGCAATTACAAGAATAAAGGCAATGGTTTTGAGATAATCCAAGCCAAAGGGAGCAAGCAAGAAGGTGTAAACCGCCCAAGTTACTGCCGATGCGGTTGTAATAACGAAGGTAACTGCCATACCCATTCCGAGAGCGGTATCCGGCTTTTCGGAAACGCCAAGGAAAGGACAGCAACCGTAGAACTTGGAGAAGATGAAGTTTTCAACCAACAATGCCGTAAACATCAAGGTCATAATCGAACCAAAAGTCATTGTGCTTCTACCTCCTCTTTTACGGTTTCTTCGGTTTTTGCATAGGTTTTGCGAGTCTCTTCGATTTCCTTCAGACGTGTACGGTCAGCTG
>SVQS01000116.1 GCA_015065205.1 Oscillospiraceae bacterium | reverse complement strand
GATATGGTTGCAAACCAAAAATGTATTAACACCGCCTATGCTATGGCACTCAAGCATATGAGTAACACAGCATTTTCCAAAGTCATCTATGACAAAACACGTATTCCGGAATGGTCTAACGAGGTTGGAGAGGCTATTGGTGCTATTGGCGGCGGAAGTATGGCAGATGCCGTCTCTGTTGTAGGCGTTGGAAAAATGCAGGAGGGCTACCTCGATTTGATTACCGACGTAATTAACAACACCAAGGGTATGATGGGCGCTACCGACTCGGCGTTGGGTGAGGAGCGTGCAAACAATACAAGTGCAATTATGAAGTTGCAAACTGCTTCTTCTGTTTCATTGGAACACGTGCGTGTGAATTTTTCGCATTGCATTGCCGAGCTTGCCGCAATTTGGGCCGATATGCTTTGCACATATTGCCCCCGTCAACGTTTGCTCCACGTTATGGATAAAACCGGTGATGTGAGCGCCGAATCGCTCGACTATTCCCTTTTAAAGAACGCTTTGTTAAGCGCAAGCGTTCACATTGGTAGTATTGACCGTTATTCCCCCTCAACAACCGTTAGCGCCCTCGACAAGCTTTTAGATGGCGGACATCTATCGGCAGAAGAATATATTGAACTATTGCCCGAGGGTGTTTTAGTCAACCGTGATACCTTGTTGGAAAAAATCAAAAAGAAAGGAGTTGCAAGTAATGAATGATGAAAGCTCTGTTTTTGAAAATACAGAGACGACTCCGAGCTCGCCGTGTGATACGATGGAGACGGTTGATGCGTCAAAGGGAGATGTGTGCGACTCTCCCTCACCGGGAGAAGTTCTCTTTGGAGAAGATGAAGCTGTTGCTGGCATTCCTACAGATACCGGCACAGATTCTGATTTTGATTGCGAAGATGCTGATCCCAAAGCTCAAGCGAGCGAATTGGAGCAGCTGCGAAGTGAACTAAAGCGACTTCGTGAAGAACTTCACCAACGCGACATCCGTGCGCATCAAGAAGAACGCATTACTCGCGAATACGCCGAATTCCTCGAACTTTATCCCGAAACGCCAATTTCTTCACTCCCGCAAGAAATTTGGCAGGAGGTAGAAAAAGGCACGTCTCTTGCCGCCGCATACGCGTTGGCTGAAAGAAAAAGAAGCATCTCTGTGGGAAGAGCAACCGAAAGCAACACAAGCAATCGCGCTCGCTCTGCGGGTGCTGTTAGAAATGCGGAAAGCATTGAATTTTCCCCCTCGGAGGTACGTGCCATGTCCTCGGCTGAGGTACGCGCAAATTTACCTAAAATTATGCGTTCAATGCAAAAATGGCACTAAAATTTTTTAAATAAAGAAAGGAAAAACCACTATGGCAATTACAAATTTTATCCCCACCGTTTGGAGTGAAAATCTTTATCAGGAGCTTGACAAAAAGTACATTGGCGTTGCCAACTGTAACCGTGACTTTGAAGGTGAAATTCGTGAAAAAGGCAATACTGTTCGCATTTGCGGTGTTGGTAATGTCGTTGTTTCCGAATATACCAAAAATGCAAACATGAACTCTCCTGCTACTCTCTCCGACAATGCACGTGAACTCAAAATCGACCAAGCGAAGTACTTCAACTTCCAAATTGACGACATCGACCGTGCACAATCTTCCCCCAAGCTGATGGAAGCTGCTATGAAGAATGCTGCCAGTGCACTTGCCAACGATGCAGATTGCTACATTTACAGTTTGCATCCCCAGGCCGGCAGTACCATCAGTTGCGACAATACAACCGTTGACAACATCGTTAACCTTATCATCGATGCCAGAACCAAGCTCTTTACCAATAATGTAGCGGATCCCGAAGATATCGTTATTGAGGTTACTCCCGAAATCGGCGGCCTGATTCTCAAGGCGAAGGTGAATCTTTCCACCGACAACACAGGTGTAATGGAAACCGGTTGCATCGGTGCTATCGGCGGCTGCAAGATCTTCGTTTCTAACAACGTAGAAAAGGTAGAAGGCGATACCGGCTACAAGCACAAGTGCTTAGCACGCACCAAGCGCGCAATCGCTTTTGCAGAACAACTCTCCGAAATCGATGCATATCGCCCCGAACTTCGCTTTGCTGATGCTGTTAAGGGTTTGCACCTCTATGGCGCAAAGGTCGTTTATCCCAAGGAAATGGTATTGCTCGACCTCAACATCGCCGACGCATAATTTTGAGGTAAGCAATGACCTACTATGACATTTTGGACAGTGCCGTAGCGGCAGTATGCGAGGATGTAACATCCTCGTACGCAACCGAAGATTATATCATACGCGGACAGTTCCTTTTGGCAAGCTTTGTGACACAGTACGCGAATCTTGACGGACACTTTCGCGAAGCAAACAAACTGGAACCCACGGTGATAAAAACCGACATCGTATCGGTTGACCCCGAAGACGATTTCCCTCTGTGTGATGTATTTATCCCCGTTGCAACCCATTATGTAGCTGCCGGATTGGTGCTTGATGAAAACGAGGAAATGAGTGATAAATTCTTTGACCGCTATGTGAACGGCATTCTTCAAATCCGCAATGAACTGCCTGCACAACAGGGAGCTATTGTTGATAAATACGGTCTGGATTGATATTCTTACATGAACAAAAAGGTACCCACGCGAGTTTCGCGTGGGTACTGATTTTTTATTTGCGCAAGAGATGAATTGCATCTCGAATTTCACCAATAGAATATCCATAGCGTGAAAGGCTTGCGATCATACGGCGATGCTCGTCAGGATCAGTAGGGACTTCCCCATAGTGCTTTTGAATAAGCAAAGCACAGTTTTGAGAAAAATCAACATCTTCCAAAAGGTCGGAAAGGCATTGCATTGTTTCTGTTGCATATCCTCTGCTCCAAAGATGGGCGCTGATGCGTTTGCTGCCCCACAGCTTGCGAAGGCACTTTTCGACCTCGCGCTTCATATCGCGCGCTTCATCAATAAAACCGTATCCCGCAAGACGTTCTGCCGCCTCGGCGGCAACCTCGCGTTTGTATCCTTTGCCTACCAGCTTGCGCGTGAGTGCCTGCACCGAGTTTGCGCCATAGGAGAGCAGACTTTCTCCGCTACGCAAGGCGCGGCAAAGCTCGGCAGCTTCTTCGATTTTTTCATAAGTCTCTTCGGTGATAGGTCCGCGCGTCAAATTAAATTCACAGTATTGCTCGGTTGTAATAACGAGGCTTTTTTGCTCTTGGTGTTCCCCATTTTCCAAAAGCAGTTGCACCAGCATCTCAGCACCCTCGTGTTGGGCGCGCAAAGCGCGGATGGTAATTGCGAGAGGAGAAGTTACGCCATAGGTAATTTGATCAATCGTCATTATTCGTCATCGGAGAGACGGAGATCAAACTCGTCGTCCTCATCATCGTCGACCTCAAAATCTTGATCCATATTCATTTTGGCTTGTTCGCTGAGCGCGCGAACCTTATTCTCGATTTCTTTCATCAAGTCGGGAGTATTCTCGATGAGCTTACGGACGTTATCCTTGCCCTGCCCGATTCTCTCACCATTGTAGGAGAACCAAGAGCCGCTCTTTTGGATAACGTCGAGAGCGATTGCGAAATCGATGATTTCGCCCGAAAGAGAAATGCCCTTACCGTAAAGAATATCGAACTCGGCTACGCGGAAAGGAGGTGCGACCTTGTTTTTAACAATTTTGCACTTGACGTGGTTGCCGTAAACGTCGTTGCCGTCCTTAAGCTGCTCGGTCTTGCGGATGTCGATACGAACCGATGCGAAGAACTTGAGCGCGCGTCCGCCGGGGGTGGTTTCGGGGTTGCCGTAAATTACGCCAACCTTTTCACGAATTTGGTTAATGAAAACAACAACGCAGTTGCTCTTGGAGATAACACCCGAGAGCTTGCGCATTGCCTGCGACATCATTCTTGCTTGAACGCCGACCATCGACTGTCCCATGTCGCCTTCGATTTCTTGGCGAGGAACAAGAGCCGCTACCGAGTCGATAACGATGGCATCTACTGCGCCAGAGCGTGCGAGAGCCTCACAAATTTCAAGGGCATCCTCACCGCAATCGGGCTGGGAAACGAGAAGCTCGTTGATATCAACGCCAAGCGCCTTGGCGTAAACGGGATCGAGTGCGTGCTCGGCATCGATAAATGCTGCCGTGCCGCCCGATTTTTGAACTTCTGCCAAAATGTGCAGAGCAACGGTTGTTTTACCCGAAGATTCAGGGCCAAAGATTTCAACGATACGTCCGCGTGGAACACCGCCGATGCCAAGGGCGAGGTCAAGTGAGAGTGAACCGGTATGGATAGCTTGCACTTCCATGTGGGAGTTCTCTCCCAATTTCATAATTGAGCCTGCGCCAAAGTCGCGCTCGATTTGCGTCATTGCAGTTTTGAGCGCTTGCGCCTTGCCTGCCGAGTCAAGTCCTGCGGGAACTGCCAATTTCGTTTTCTTCGTAGATGCCATAGTGTGTTCCTTTCACGCGGCGAAGTCTCTCGCCGCTTTCCTTTTATTTTACTGCCCCTATTATACTCCATTTTTGGATGCTTGTCAATACCTTTTTGAAATATATTTTTCCGTTTTTGGTATTTTATTTGGCATTTTTTCGTTTTTGGGCGATTTTTTGATGCGATAAAGTTCCGAAATGGATGGTTTTTTTGTGGGAGAACTTTTTAAAAAAAGTTCCCCCACGCCCCCTCAAAAACTTCCTCACAACAAATATCTAAATGGATTTGTTACTTCTCTTACAGACAATCGGCGCGAACACAAGGTTCGCTTTTGCTGTCGCGAGCGGCTAGGTACCTCCAAGACCCTATCCGCTAAGAGAGTTCTTCTGCGATGACTTTTCGATTATACAATAAGGATGCCACCGCAGTGACATCCTTTAGGTATTGATTTTTTAGGAAAGCGTAATTTCAAATAGCCGTCCGCCAAAATTTTCTTCAATCGTTACATCGAATCCTTCCTTTTCTAATAAGGCTCCGGACATTCTTGCAATTTCTTTGCCGTCCATGTCCAAAACGAGATACTCGCGAGCCTCAAGCAGCCCGTCCACACAAACTTTTCTTGTGGATTCTTTCGCACCGTGTCGGAAAAATCCAATGATACCACCCGAGAAGGTTTCTCGATTGATACGGGCGAATCCATCATAGCCCCCTATGGCAGGTTCAAAATATCCCGGAAGATCCTGACGGTAGAGCATAATACTGTGTTTTTGCTCCATTTTTGCAAGCCAGTCAGAATATTTGCATAATACTTCTCTATCCTGTTCCGGTATTTGTCTGGGATCTCCAAGCAGAATTGGCAACGCTCCCGCCAAAGAACGCACGTGATTTTCATATCCTATATCCTGAATGTGGGCATTTCCTATTACCAAAGAGGTAGCGGGCATTGCAGGAGAACGCCACCATGCCATTTGTCTGATTCGCAGGTCTGTTTTTTCACCTATATCACCGAAGAAATTAGAAAGCCAATTTCCTTCTGCATGCCTCAGCATTGCATAATCCACGAGCTGCAATCCACCCATGGTTTCAAAGGTACAGTCAATAAACAGATTTGGTCTGCCCTTGTGAAGCTTGTCAAAGACTTCCCACATTTTGTTATAATTTACCCACATGGATTCTTCACGATCCCGATGAGCGGAATGATTGCAGGAATAGCATCCCGCTTCTTCTTTGTTATAGCGGTATGGGCTTGAAACAACGGAAAAATCCAACTTCAGGTAGTCAAAACCGTACTCATCCACCAATCTCTCCAGTACATTGGCAATATAATCCGACCAACCGGTAGAAAAGCAAGCGGTACGTTTGCTGTTTCCACCGCCGAGCAAAGAGAAATCTTCGCCATCCTTGTTTTTGAGGAACCATTCGGGATGCTCCTTATACACCTTGCTTTGGGGAGATGCAGTGCCGATGCTGACCCATATGCCCGCTTTCATTCCCAAGGATTTGATATGGTCAACAACGGGTCTGAGTCCATTGGGGAACTTTTTATAATCGATCCCCCAGTCTCCATAACAATCTTGCCATCCGTCGTCGATGACATATTCCTTGATGCCC
>SVQS01000115.1 GCA_015065205.1 Oscillospiraceae bacterium | reverse complement strand
GGAAAGCTTGGGGAATCACTCATTCCCGCCAAAATCTTGCTCAGCGTTCCAAGCGGAATTCCCGTGCGCTCAGACAGTTGCTCATTGGTCATCTTCTTTTCATTTTTCATCAATTTAATTCTATCCAGATAAGACTCCATAACAGCCTCCTTTTTCCGTTTACGGCATTATTATAGCACATCTTTTCCATTTTGTAAAGGGGTTTTTGAAAATATTTTTCTTTTTTTGGAAAAAAGGTATTGACAAATGCCAAATTGTATGCTATAATAGCCTCACAAGAGTTCCATTTTTGGATTTAGAGAGGTATAAAATGAACATTTCTTATCAAAACAACGAACGTGTTTATTCCAATAATGATATTTTTGGTGACTACTTTAACGTAGGCACGAGACATTCCAAAATGAGAAAAGCGGCTGATGCAATGCTCGCCGCTCTGTCTCTCATTCTTACATTTTTAACTGCCGCACGCACGCGTGTTGTAGCCCGTGCGCTTGGCTTTGGTATTTGCCTTGTTGGCTTTGTTGGAATTATCGGTGCTATGGAAACAGGTGCTATCAGCCTTGGCTTTGGTTTGATTTTAGGCGGTGCCATTTTAGGCATTGAATTGCTTTGCCTGCGTCGTCAGTGAGATAAAATCACCTTACCGAAAGCCTCCCCTGCAAGAGTTGCCGCCGCTATGGCTTCACTAATAGAATTGGCTCCTGTACCAATCTCCAAAAGGATTGCGTGGGGGGCCATTTCTTGATTGTAAGTGGAATTGCGTAGCATAACGGGACGGCACAAAGCAGTATTGTTTTGATTCAAAGCTTGGCGCAACTGCAAAGCAAGAGCGAGATTCCCTTCCCACGCATCGTGCTCCCATCCTCCCGCATTACTCCCGACAACAGGAAGGATCTGTGCTACGCTCTCACCTGCTATCTCGGTGGCGGCGCGGACGTATTCGCCCTCAGCTGTCAGGATAGCGTCGCGGTGTAAGTCTACAACATAACGAATGCTTGGATAGTGTTCCCGAAAGAATTTAATGCTATCAGCCGCACGCTCATACGAGCCTGATAGTCCCGACTCATCATGCATCACCGTGCAATGAATAGCGGTGATGCCATTTTTTTGCAAACCCAAAATAAATGCTTTACCAACAGCAAGCATATTTCGTTCTGCGTCGTGTGTATATGTAATCTCCCCGAGCTCCCCTTCAAGATAAGGAACATTCGTAGGCAAGTACCCCTCACTTGCATGGGTATGCAAAACAAGCACCAGAGGCTCTTGGCACAAGGCGGTGCCAATATCGGTTTTGAGAAGTGCGTTGCTGTCTGGATTATAAAAAGTCTCGTTATTGAGATATCCGATTCCTTGTCCAAGATGTGCGAGGTCATAGGTCACAATGGGAGTAGCGCCTTGTGGAATAACGATTTCTTCACGCAATGGCGGATCGTTTGGAATAATGACGGGAGGTGGATTGCTCTCTTCAGGTGTCGGACTCTCCTCTGTTTTTCCAAAAAAAGAGCCGTCTGCATCGCGCCATAGTGCCGTGAGGGCAAATCCTGCAACAAAGAGCGCACAACAGATGAGAAATGCCCCAAAGTGCCTTGTTTTGCGAAAAGGCTTGGGCGAAAGCGTAATGTGAGGCTCGGTGGCAGGGGCGCGCAACGGAATGGGATGGCGTTCCATAGTATTTCCTCCTGTGTAAATCATCATCCCATTGTATGCCTTGAGCACTCAACTTATTCCACATCTATTAGCTCTTCGGTAAAAGCCAATCCGATAGCGCGCGCAAAAAGCTGTGCAATACTCTCACAAATCAGATCACTCTCCTTTGGCGAGACAAAGAAGCTTTTTCCCTTTTCTAAAACCTCCTTCAGGCGAGGATCTTCTCTTTCAATTCCTGCTTCACTCAGGGCATCCCACACGAGTGTTGCAGAATTCACAACAGTTGGAACACCAAGTGCCACAACCGGAACACCCATACTTTTGTAGGTAATGGCGCGACGGTGATTTCCCACCCCCGATCCCGGCTCAATTCCGGTATCGGCGAGTTGAATGGTTGCGCAAAGACGGTCACAGTTGCGTGCAGTAAGAGCATCGATCACAATGATAACATCCGGATGCGTAGCATTCACCGCTCCGCGTAAAAGTTCCGAGGTTTCGATCCCTGTTTGACCAAGCACACCGGGAGCGAGAGCAGAAAGTGACGAGCATCCTACGGCTCTATAAAGCTCCCCCTCGTATTGACGCAAGTGTCTCGTGGCAGTCAGTCGACGCATCGTTTGCGGACCAATGGCATCGGGTGTCAGATCGGCATTCCCAAGCCCTGCAACAAACACCGAAAGGTTGCTGTCTATTTCCTTATGAGTCAACCGTTTTACAGTTCCTCTCAATTCTCCCGCCAAAAGGTGAGCAAGCGCTCTCTGGTCACCGGCACTTAGTCTATCTATACGTCCACATTCAACAGTTAAGTATCTTCCGCATGGCTTTCCAAGGTTATCGGCTGCCTCTTTTGTACTGATAATAAGCTCACTGATGAGAAATCCCGCAGCCTCTCTTGTTTTCCATTCTGCCCCCTGACAAGGTGATTTTCCGTTCCCCGCAATTTCACAGGCGAGATCACTTCTTTCAATGTCGTTCATTCTTCATTCCCCTTTTGCTGTTATCTTGTACTTAATTTGTAGAAAAAATTAACAAAATATACATTAAAAATAGCAAAAAACTATTGAAATGCGGCCCAAAATAGTATATAATATAAAAGTATATTGCGTGCGTATAGCACGAAGGTCTATTTTCTTTCAAAAAGAGGAGGTTTTTACCATGCTCAAAAAAATCATTGCACTCCTTTTGTGTCTGCTTATGATGATCCCCGTCCTCTCTGCTTGTGCAAATCGTGACGAGAATGATCAGGGGCCAATGATCACCATGTATTTGGCTGATGAAATCTACAATTTCGACCCTGCTTATGCATACTACAACTCAAGCGCACTCAATATTGTGAGCTTGATGTTTGAAACGCTTTTCAAGCTGGACAGCAAGGGCCTTGTTCAACCTGCATTGGTTGACACCTATGAGTACATAGAAAACCCTGAAAAAAATGAGTATAAAATGGTAATAGAGCTCAAGGAGACCTACTGGAGCAATAGAGACCCTATTACAACCGACAATGTGGTATATACTTGGAAACGCCTGCTGGACGTTGAAAACAGCTTTGAAGCAGCTTCCCTTTTGTTTGATATCAAAAACGCTCGCGCTGTAAAGGAAGGCGACGTTTCTATTGATGACCTTGGCGTTGAAGCAAACACCCCCAGTATCCTTACCATTTTCTTTGAAGGTGCTATTGATGTTGATGCATTCCTTTTGAATTTGACAAGCGTTGCTACTGCTCCTCTCCCCGAGAGTTACATCGAAAAAGATGCTGACTGGGCTAAAAAAGGTGCTACGATGATATGCAGCGGTCCTTTCAAGCTCACCAAAACTCGCTATGTATATGTCAGCTCCGAGGACTATGATTTTGAAATCGACCCCTCAAGCCCTGAAGGTGTTAATTTGATAGATTACGTATATGATGACTATGTATTGGATGAATGGGGAAAACAGTTAGAACCCGACCCCTACAATTTGGCTAAAAGACTTTCCTATTTCGTGTTGGAGCGTAACACTTACTATTACCGCAATCCCGAAGAGGATAAAATCGATAAGTCGGTTACTCCCCATCGTCTGCTCGTCAACTGCATGATGAGTGCAAAGGAGTTAGAGACAGAATTTAGAAATAACCACATCTTCTACATTGGTAACATTCCCTGCTCTTTGCGTACAAACGCCAACAGTACCATTGCAACGAACGCAAAAGTATCTGATAGTATGTCCACCTTCTCCCTCTACCTCAACCAAGATGCAGTCATCAATGGAGAAAAGCTGTTTGCCAATAAGGACGTACGCCAAGCACTTTCCCTTGCGATCGACCGTACCGAAATCGCTGAGGCACTTGTTTATGCTAAGGCTGCAACCGGTCTTGTTCCCAACGGTGTATTTGAATCAGGTGCAAGCAAAAAGAACCTTTTGTTCTTCACAGACGAAGCCGAAATGTTCCGTGATCACGCAAACAATGACATGATTTCGGCTACCAAAAATATGGAGGAAGCAGAGTCGCTGCTTGCAAAAGCAGGCATTGACCCCTCTCGCTATTCCTTCTCCATTAATGTTGCACGTTATGACGAGGCGAACATAATTGCCACAGAAATGATTGTAAAAGCTTGGTGCAAGCTTGGTTTTAATGTCACCATTAATATGGTCAAGCCCATTGAAAACAATGACATCCTGAAAGCAATAGCAAAGGATGATAACAACGTTATGACGGATATTTGCGACGATTTGTTTATTGAAACTCTTACCCGTGAAACCTATCAAGTTATTGCATTTGACTATACCGCTTTCTCCCCTGATGCATACTCTGTTCTTTCAAGCTTTGCAAAATCTTTTTCCGGTATGAGTTTGGATATGACAAACTATATTCTCCAGCCTCACCGCACAGGTTATGATAGCGAAGAATATAATAACTTGATGGAAGCTATCTACTATGTTCCTTACTTTGCAAACCTTGATCGTGAAACAAGCAGTAATTTCCTTGGTATTTACGATGACAAGGAAGAATTCCAGGCTGTCTATGATGCAGTAAAAGACATTTATGATGCAAACGGCATCACTCCTTCCAACGAAGTAAAGGATTGGAGAGAACAAAAGGCAGCTTTGCTTCACAAGGCTGAGGAGCTTCTCCTTACCGATATGCCCGTTATTCCCGTCCTCTTCAATCAACACGCATCTACTTACGACGAAAAGACACTCAAGGATGTAAGTTCCGACTACTATGTGCCGGACCTCTTTAGCGAAGCAACACTTAAGGATTACTTGGATTACACCTACATTAACAAGCAAGGTAAATTGACATCTATTTTTGCAAGCTTCCCCGAAATCAACTGGGACGATGCCGGTGTGGATTACTCTGCTGAATAAAAAACAACAATCGGCGCTGATTCATTAGCGCAGAACAAAAGTCACTTTTATAAACAAAGATAAAGACCAACTAAAAATATAGCTTTGGTTTTTCAATATGTCGAAATCCGCCGAAAAAATTCGGCGGATTTCCTCATTTTATGTGGCTTTTTAGTCGCGTTTTGGCTCTCCGGCGTACCTTTGTACGCCGACAATACCCAAGCCACGCCTTCTGCATCTGAATGACTCACCCCCGTCTTTTTGCTTTCTATATAATATATAGTAGAAATATCTTATATATTTTTTCAAAAATCTCTTGCAAAAGCCAAAAAAGTGTGATATAATGTCATACAGAATGCGATGATAAAGTTCGCCGACTTGAGTTTGGATTTTTACAGAGAGTACCACACAGCTGAGAGTGGTGCATAGTCTTTGAGTCGTGCATTTCCCTTTGGAGCAGATCGGGCTAACGCGCGCGCTTGTAACCCGATACGGTAAGGCACCGTTATGCGCCTCTTCAGAGTGTTGGCTTTGAGCCGAAAATTCGGGTGGTACCGCGGTGTGCATTTGCGCCTCGTCCTGATGTTGGGACGGCGCTTTTTTTATTGCCAACACAACCTTTGTAATCATTTTGAAAGGAAGATATATTAAAATGAAAGAAAAGCTTTCAAAAATTCAAGTGGAAGCGCTCGGGCAGATCAACTCTCCCGACGCAAATCTTGAGGAAATCAAAATCAAATATCTAGGCAAAAAGGGCGAATTGACCGCCGTTTTGCGCGGTATGGGAGCACTTTCTCCCGAAGAACGCCCTATTGTAGGACAGCTCGCTAACGAGGTTCGCGAGGCGATTGAAGCTGCACTTAATGCTAAGAAAACCGAACAGCAAGCAAAAGCTCTTGAGGCACAGTTCAAAGCCGAAAAGCTTGACGTAACCATGCCCGGTACTCCCGCGCCTGTTGGTCATATTCATCCCCTCACTCGTGCGCAAAGAGAGCTTGAGGACATTTTTATCGGTATGGGCTTCTCGATTGCCGAAGGTCCCGAGGTTGAATTGGATTACTACAACTTCCAAGCACTCAACATTCCCGAAAATCATCCCGCGCGCGACACGCAGGATACCTTCTATATTACCGAGAACATTCTACTCCGTTCTCAAACCTCTCCTGTTCAGGTTCGTGTTATGGAGCATCA
>SVQS01000114.1 GCA_015065205.1 Oscillospiraceae bacterium | reverse complement strand
ATTGCTATGTATAGCTTTGTTAATTGCAGCCTGATTGGTAGCGTTAAGCTGCCGAACTCCCTTAAGGTTATCGGCAAAGGCGCCTTTGCCGCTTGTTCAAAAATATCCATTGAGGAAATGCCCCCCAACCTTGAGCGCATTGAGGATTATGCATTCTACGGATGTAACGCAGGCAACTTTGGCGGTGAAGATTATCACATCGCACTTCCCAATTCCTTGACCTATATTGGCAGATCGGCATTTTACGGTGCATTGGTTATGGGACTTGAAATTCCCTCTTCCTGCAAATATATCGGTGATTATGCATTTTGGGGTGCTACATACCTTGGCGGCGATGTTAATTTTAATATCGTTACCCCCAACGGAGTCGAAACAACAAAAAAACGCTTCCATTTAACTCTTAATGAAGGTATTGAGTACATCGGTAGCCGCGCTTTCTTCAAATGCGGCATTGTCGATCTTGTAATCCCCGATAGCGTTACCGAGATGGGCATTCGCGCATTCTACGGATGCGACGAGATGAAAACCTTAACAATTGGTAACGGTCTTACAAGAATCCCCGATTTCGCTTTCTACGGTTGCACAAGTCTTGAAGAGGTTCACTTATCTAACGGAACTCTTATAATCGGCGAGCAAGCATTTCAAAATTGCACAGCTCTTACAACAATTGATCTTGGCAAAACACTGAACACCATAGAAAAAGCAGCGTTTTTAGGGTGCGAATCGCTTGCCAACCTTGCCCTACCAGCCTCTTTGGTAACAATCGGTGACCATGCATTCCGCGGAATGTGGTCTGATAGATCGATTACACTCCCCTCAAGTGTCATTGACGTTGGTAGCCATGCATTCTACGCCAACGCAACGCTTACCATATATGCAGAAGGTAATTCCACCTGCTCTGAATATTGGACGCTTTGGAATTCCTCTTGGCGCCCGGTAATCTACGGTTGCACTCTTTCCCCTGACAAATCTTACGTCGTTTCTGTTGTTAAACAAGAAAACAATGTAACAAACGCATATGCCACCGGTGGCATCTCCGCCCCTGAAAGAAGCGGTTACACCTTCTTAGGTTGGGCAACCTCCGATGGCGGAAACGTAGTTTATAACGCCGCGGATATCGCGTCGGTAGCCAACGGCACAACACTCTATGCCGTATGGCAAGAACAGTTAGAAGAATGAGGTACACAAAAATGAAACGATCTTCAAAAATACTAATCCTTGCTATTCTCTGCACCGTATGCCTTGTGCTTATTGCGTGCGCAAAGATCGATAGCATCTATTTTGAAACCGAACCTCGTAAAACCTACGTCCAAGGACAAGAATTCACCTTGGACAACGCAACGCTTGTTGCAATGGCAAAAAACAAGAACAAACCTGTTGATATGTCAGAGGTTACCGTATCCGGTTACAATAAGGATCAGATCGGTGAACAGACTGTAACCATTACCTATGAAGAACAAACATTGGAAATCAAGGTTACGGTTATCCCTCGTATTGCCATGGAAGGTATTACAAAAGAATATTTCGTGGGTGACAACTTTGATAAGACCAAGGGGCGTCTCAGAGTTGCAGATGATCAAGGAAATGTCAAATCTGTCAACCTGAGCGAACCCGCTGTTACCGTTGAAGGATTCGATTCTGAAACAGCAGGCAAAAAGACACTCACCGTTAAGTACGGTGAATACACAGGCAGCTTTACCGTTAACGTATATACCGCAGAAACTATAGAGCTGACCTCTCGCCCCAAGAAAACCGTCTATTACAGCCATGATGCCGTTACTGATTTTTCTACCACAGGTGCTTACTTCACCGTTACAGCAAACAAGGGTTCCCTTACGCGTATGGTTGAAGCTACACAGGATATGGTCACAGGCTTTAATCCCTCTGCTGCTACGTTAGAGCATATGAGTTCTCCTCTGAATCAAACCGTTAAATTCAACTATCTTGGCAAAAGCTTCGATTTCAAAATCACCGTCCGCTTTAGCGGTGTATCCTTTGTTCTTCTCAAAAGCGAGGAATTGAAGGATATTACTCCCGAAACCGCTCAAAATGAACATAAGACAAACGCACTTGACGCATTGTTCAAATATGCAGATCTTACTCCTTCCGACCAAAAGCTGATTAGCAGCGACGTAATTCAAAAGTTGCTTGAAATCGGTATCCCCTACGGTGCTGAGAAGTTTGCCGAAGAGGCTGAAAAATTCTCCAACACCATCAAACTCCAAATGATTACGGAAACCAATGAGGAAACCCAAATCAAGCGTCTCAAGGGCAAAATCAACATTATTGCTACCTCCTACGCGACGGTTCAAGAAGACCTTGCGCGTCTGCAAGACCCCAATGAACCTTTGCTCGAGTTGGCTGAAACGCTTTATGAGTTAAAGGAAGAATTCTACGCCAAACAGATTGGCGAAAAAACCGTAGATGAAATTCTCGGTACTGTATTTGAGCCCACCGCAGTAGAAGAAGTCATCAAAGCGTTCAAGCTTATGATCGAGCTCCACGATACGCTCAAAACCGTTCCCGATGATTGGCAGACATCCGCACCTAAGCTGACCGAATACGAAAGTGAAGTTCGCGCTGCGGTTGCAATCATCAACGCAAGCGATTACAAAGCATTCGATGGCAGTGCTACAATCTATTCGATTCTCTCCTCCTGGCGTACTGAAAACGACTACTTCGATATCATTTACGCTTACTATTACTACAACGATCAGGAAAATCTGGTAAGTGCTTTGTGGGAGAAGGTTTACATGCCGGGCCTTCTGCAGGATCTCTTCACCATGCACAACTTTGCATGCCAAGAAGCATTCAAAATGCGTGTAGGTGAAGATACCAGTGCATTTATATACTACTATTCCCGTGCAAATGAAATCGCCGAGCAAATTAAGGCAAGCGGAAACGATTTGCACATTAAAATTTACAACTTTATCGATTTTGACCGTTTGATTGCCGACTATCTCTTCTTTGGTACTGAAAAGATTCAAGATATGGAAATCAATGGTATCGCTTACGTTTACCACGCATCCTCTCTTGTAGGTAACGCAACTTACGAAAAGCTTTTGGAAGATTTCTTTGAACTCTTCAAGCTCTCCCTGCAAGATGGCTTCTCCTTCCAAGACGAAAATGTAAAAGAACTCGCACTTGGAATGCTGAATACCTACGCATCCTTTACCCCCAATGAGCGTTTTGCTTTCCTGAGTTCGTTGCATTGCGATTACAGAGTTACAACCTCCCACGAACTTGTTCTGGGCCACACCGTTGGCGAGGACGGAATTCTCACCTGCTTCAACTACTTCACTTTCCTGCTTTACAGCAGCTATAAGGAAGTGCTTAGCGCAGAGGCTTACAGCGTATTCTCTCGCTTGATGGAGACATCTGAAATGTACGCTCTTCGTAACCACAACCCTGAAATCTTTAACGGCTTTACCGATATCAACGGCGTTGAACGCCCCGGTTTTGTGGCTACTATGGCAAAGATCATTGAGGACGCATCCAAACTTAACGATAGCGACAAAGAGCTCTTTGCAAGTCTCTTGGCGGAGATGACTAAGGTATATGGCTACGAGCTTGAGACACCCTCCGTTCCCGTACTCACTGACGAGCAAAACGCACTCTTTGCAGAACTGAAGGCTGCAATCGAAACCTTCTACAAGTGCTACAACACAGCCACCAGCGAAGACGTTGATGCAGCTGATAAGTTCAAGCATTACGCAATCGCCTTTAGCGCATTTGAACGAGCAAAGACACTTGCAGCCCAAATTCGTGCCATCGACAACGCAGATGTTTTGTATACCCTGCTTTATGTACCAACCGCATTCACCATTGATGTAAATGCAGAAACCGTCGTAAATGCCACCTACGATTATATGCTCGACGGAATCGGTAGCATCTTCTACTTGACAACGTTGCGCACAGAAACCGCTGATGGCTCTAATGTATGCACTATCTACTGGAACAGCAACATCTCAAGTTTTATGAGTCAAGCCTACAACGTATTCCTCGCGGTTTACAACAATGCACTTGATGAAACTTATGTAGATGAGATCAGAGCATTGGACAATGCGTTTAACGACAAGCTCTTCACCTACAAACAGATAGAAAACTTGAAACGACTTGGCATATACCAATACTACGAAGCCGCTATTGAATATTTGAATTCGATAGAAACAGCTTAATTTTCAATCAAACAATTTAGGGGCTGTCTCAAATTTGCATTTGAGACAGCCCCTTCTTTGGGGATAGTCAGATTTAGGCAAGAAGCGTCGTTCTTCGAGGCGTGAGGCGTACAAAGGTACGTCGAGCCTCGAAAACGACGGTAGAAAAAGTCAATCCATATTGGAGAATTTCGAAGAAATTCAACCTATTACTGTCTCATTTGCAGTTCTTTATTGTAAATGAGTTCTTTTTTTGTTCCTTTCTTGACTTTTTCGATCTTGCCAAATGTGACAGCCCCTTTTTTTATAAACAAAACGGCAGAGCGAGAAAAATCCGCGCTCTGCCGTTTTGTTGGTATGGGGTTTTGAGTTTTGGGAAAGCTCTGTTAAGAGAGCCAGAGAAAGGATAAAAGAGCCGCCACAGCAAAAGCTCCAATGCAGATCAAAAGCAACGGCCCGTAAACGGCAAATGCTGCCTTGATCATAGCACGACGCTCTGTTCCCATAATCAGGGGAACGTTCTTTCTACGCTTTTCCTCTTCCTCTTTTTCTTCGGGAGTCTTTCCTTCAAGAGCTGCCATAGAGTATATGGTCTCGCCCTTATCCTCATAATATACAATCTTTTTCTTAACTTTTTTCTTCATTTTAGTTTACTTCGCCTCGGTGCCGCCCTCAGAGAAGAGATGGCAAGCAACAAAGTGGCCCTCGCTAACCTCTATCATTTCAGGAGCTTGGTTCTTGCACTTTTCGGTGCAATGCTTACACCTGGTATGGAACTTGCAGCCCTTGGGAGGATTCTTGGGGCTGGGAAGCTCACCCTCCAAAGCAACGGGCTCTGATTTGTGGTGAGGATTCGCAACAGGAACTGCCGAGAAAAGAGCCTGCGTGTAAGGATGCTTTGCATCGGAGCAGATATCCTCGGTGGTGCCCGTTTCCACGATGTTACCAAGATACATAACCGCGATAGTATCGGAAATGTATTTTACAACGGAAAGGTCGTGGGAAATGAAGAGATAGGACATATTCTCCTCGCGTTGGAGCTTTTTGAGCAAGTTGATGATTTGCGCCTGAATAGACACGTCGAGTGCCGAAACGGGCTCATCACAAATAACCAGCTTAGGCTTTACAGCAAGAGCACGTGCGATACAAATTCTCTGCCTTTGACCACCCGAAAATTCGTGAGGATAACGGTCGTAGTGATGCTCCTGAAGACCGCATCTTGCCATTATGCTACGTACGTAGGATGCCACTTGATCGGCAGGAACTACGTTATGAATTCTAACAGCCTCGCCAATAATGGCACCAACGGTCATTCTGGGAGGGAGAGAAGAATAGGGGTCTTGGAATATGAGCTGAAGCTCTGTTCTCAATTTTTGAAGCTCTCTTTTGGAAGCGGTGGAAAGTTCGTGGTCGACTATCTCGCCCTTTTCATTCTTGGAGTGATACAGAGCGGATCCGTCAGTTACGTCGTAAAGACGGAGAACAGTTCTGCCAAGAGTGGTTTTGCCACAACCGGACTCACCAACGATACCAATCGTTTTACCTCTTTCCAGTTTAAAGCTAACACCGTCTACCGCCTTGAGGAAGCCGATGGGCTTACCCATAAAGGTCTTTTCGGTAACAAAATGCTGCTTTAGATTGTTTACTTCAAGGATGTAATCCTTTTCCGCTTGGGGAGTATTCACATTCTTTTTGCTCATTTGTTCTCTCCCCCTTCTTCATCGTAAAGATGACAGAATACACTGTGTGTTTCGGTTATCTTAATCTCTTTGGGATACTTACCCTCGCACTTTCCACATCTTCTGTTACATCTACCCTTGAAAAGGCATTCATCGGGAATATTGATAGGGTTAGGAACGTTACCGGGAATGCTGTAAAGCTCGGAAGATGCATCGGAAGCCAAGGAAGGCTTGGCTTTCTGTATTCCGATAGTATAGGGATGCATGGGATTATCAAAAATCTCATACACAGTTCCCTTTTCTACGATCTTACCTGCATACATAACAACTACGTAGTCAGCCATTTCAGCAACAACGCCAAGGTCGTGCGTAATCAGCATAACGGATGCACCGCAATCTGCTTGCACTTTTTTC
>SVQS01000113.1 GCA_015065205.1 Oscillospiraceae bacterium | reverse complement strand
GAGAACCAAGTATCGAGTACGTCTTCGTCCTGACGAACGGCAGCGCCGCACTTGGGGCAAGTGGTAATATCCTCGCGAGAGACGGTCATCTCACCGCAATCATCGCAATAGAATGCGGGAATACGGTGTCCCCACCAAAGCTGACGGGAAATGCACCAGTCAAGGATATTGTTCATCCAGTTGAAATAGTTTTTGGAGAAACGCTCGGGAACAAAACGAATATCGCCACTTTCCACTGCCTCGATAGCGGGCTTTGCCAGAGGCTTCATCTTAACAAACCATTGGTCGGATGTCATCGGCTCAACAGTCGTGCCGCAACGGTAGCAAACACCAACGTTGTGGTCGTGAGGAACGGTCTTAACAAGGTATCCCTCTGCTTCAAGCTCGGCAACGAGAGCCTTGCGGCATTCGTAGCGGTCCATACCCTCGTATTTACCCGCACCTGCGTTCATTGTTGCATCGTCGTTCATGACCTTGATCTGCTCAAGGTTGTGACGTTGACCAACCAAGAAGTCGTTGGGGTCGTGTGCGGGAGTGATCTTTACGCAACCCGTACCAAAGCCGATCTCAACGTAATCGTCAGCGATAACGGGGATCTCTCTGCCAACTACTGGCAGAATGAGGGTCTTACCGATGAGGTGCTTCATATCCTCGTCCTCGGGGTTCACTGCAACGGCGGTATCACCGAACATGGTCTCGGGACGGGTGGTAGCAACCTCAACGTAGCCATCCTCACCCTTGATGGGATATTTGATGTGCCAGAAGTGACCGGGTTGATCCTTATACTCTACCTCAGCGTCGGAAAGAGCCGTGAGGCAGCGCGGGCACCAGTTGATGATGCGGTAACCGCGATAGATGAGTCCTTTTTCGTAAAGATTTACAAATACGTCGCGAACGGCGCGGGAGCAACCCTCGTCAAAGGTGAAGCGTTGACGTGTCCAGTCGCAGGATGCACCCAGCTTTTTCAGCTGTCCCGTGATACGTGCTTCGTATTTATCTTTCCAAGCCCAAACGCGCTCCAAGAACTTTTCGCGGCCGAGATCGTAGCGAGAAAGTCCTTCTTCTACGCGCAGACGTTCCTCAACCTTGATTTGGGTTGCAATACCTGCGTGGTCGGTGCCGGGAATCCAAAGGGTGTTAAAGCCTTGCATTCTCTTGTAACGAACAAGGATGTCCTGCAAGGTCTCGTCGAGCGCGTGACCCATGTGCAACTGTCCCGTTACGTTTGGGGGCGGAATGACTACGGAGAAGTGCTCCGCATCGTTTTTGACGTCGGGCGTAAAGTAGCCCTTGTCGCACCAATTTTGATAAATTCTGTCCTCAAACTCCGATGGCGCGTAAGTTTTTGGCAGTTCGTTGTACTGATCCATTTTGATAGACCTCCTAAATGTATGATAACTTATTAATTTCAATCAATAGTTGAAATTACTCGGTATGCGAGACTCGATAACGCCCGAGAATCGCCCTGTGATTCCGAGTAATATAAGAGTGCCTGCGACACTTGAGAATAAGACGTCGCCCATCCTCTTTGTGGGTATAGATTGGCTCAAAGGTTCCCGTAAGGGCTTTCAGCTTTTGTGCAAGAACTTCAACGTATTCCTTCTTTTTGCCAATGACCGAAGGACAGGCAAAGGAAAGCTTGTAGTTGTGTTGCTTGAAAATATTTTTGGAAATAAGAATATAGCGCGGATTTTGAATGGGTGAAAGCATTTCTGCCATAGCGGTGTTGAACACGTTTTGATCATGAATGGATGCGTTGCGCAAATGCAAATCCACAAACAAAAGATCCCGTTCCTCATAGCAAACGATCTTTGCCGAAGGAGAAATCAGCTC
Organism: Oscillospiraceae bacterium; assembly: GCA_015065205.1. GTDB lineage: Bacteria > Bacillota > Clostridia > Oscillospirales > CAG-272 > UMGS1865. The sequence continues at coordinate 4,538 of SVQS01000113.1, read as the reverse complement.
ACACGCACAAAGTGTTCTATAAACAGCTAATCCTAATGTTTGAATGGAACGCGCGGGATTGAAATGCATAATAGCTGTTACCAATATGCGATAAAGTGCACATCCTACACCAATTCCAACAACTAAAGAAAGCAGAACGCCGAGCAGACTGTTGCCGCTGATGCAGCGCACAGTAAATTGCACAATCATCATCTCCAGCATAGCGAGTAAGGAAACGAGGAATGCGTTGTAAAAGGTAAATATTGGCACACGGGCCTCTTTGGGGATCTTGGTTTCTACCACAACGGCAAATTTGGCATTGCCTACCTCCCCACCCCATTGCTTTGCTACATCGGTACGGCGTGCAGAAAGAGCTTTCATAGTTTCATTGATACGCGCAATACCCCCTTTGTCAAAAGGCGGCGCAATGGCGGTGATGCGTTCAATTCCGCTTTCGATCACACCCGTAGAATAGTGTGGTCCCATAAAGGAGTCAAAGCGACGTACAAGGATATCAAAATCGCAAGAATGAAGTTCTTCGATATCTTGCTTCAAAAATTCAGCGGCACGCGCAACTGCCTTTTCCTTTATCAAGTACTCGGGCTCGATTGTTACAAGATGCCAAATGTTTGACACCTTATCGGGATTGCGCTTATCGATGCGAATAGCACGTCCTCGCATTTGATTGGAAAGCACAAAGCTGCCAACAAAGCTTGCAAGAATCAAAGAATTGATACATGGGGAATCCCATCCCTCACCAAGGAGTGACTTGGTACCAATGAGGATTTGCAGTTCCCCTGTCTCAAATAGCTTGCCCACGAAATCAACGGCGTGGTGATTAGCACCCGTAAAGGTAACCACGCAATAGTCGGTTCCCTCGATGGCTTCCTTTTTGTGCTTGATGGCGGAAAGATCAATCGATGCAGGCAGAATAACGAGCGTACCCGAAAGCACCCCGATCTTTGCCTGCTTCATTTCGCGGCGCAAACTTTCAAAAATGCTGACGACATTGACCGAATCGAATTTTTCGGCACTCGTCGCGCGGGAAAGGTTTTCTTTTTTGATATAGTCGGTCAAAACCAACATACGCAGATCGTTTCCCATTGCCTTATATTCATGATTTGCAATGGTGCGAATGCTTTCGAGCTTTCCGACCGAAGAAATGAGCGAGCGGCGCAACTTTTCGGTAAGCACCAAAGAAACGCGACGCTTATCGTAAACCGAGTTGTGCTTGAGAATGCCGATAAGTTCCTCTTTTTGTACCTCTTCCAAAAGGTCAGCATCACAAAGAAACTGCAATGCGACCTCGGCATATTTCATCGAAAAATCAGGTAAACCTCGTCGAGCGGTCAGCTCACGAACAAGTTTAGTATCTACCTTGTAGCCGAAATGGAGAAAGAGTGTAAAAAGCGCTATATATTCCTTCGCCGAGGAGAAAAGCTGTTCATAATCGCAATCATTCCCAAGCCGCAGGCAAAGCTCCTGCAAAAACGAAAGCTCACCGATTTGCTGCAAAGCATTGGCAGCGTTTTGTTTGTGCACATCAAGGGCTATGCACTCCTCACGTGTGGGATAGTTGAAATAAACGTAGTCTTGGTGTGGGCAAAGCGTGTTCTGCCCCACCAGTTCTGGCACGAAGATCTCCTCATCGATCTCTCCGCACATCTCAACATAGCGGCTCCATTCCCCACCCTCTGCATCATAAGGGGGAGTAGCCGTTAGAGAGATGACCTTTACGCCATTCGGCAGAGCCGCAATGAATTTTTCCAAAGCCCTTTGCCACTCGTTTTTGAGGTGGTGTGCCTCATCGAGACAAACGGTATGAATATCGTTTTCTCTCATCATAGAAAACAGATCAATATCCGAGCAGTCCAGGTCATCTTCCTCGTCCTGCGCAATCTTTTCAATGGCTGTATAAAGCGCCTGATAGGTAATTGAATTGACCGTTTTGGGCGTATGCAGATTGTTGGAAAAGAGCTTTTCAAAATCGGCAGGATCGTTCAAAAACAGATCGCGAAAGCGTTCTCCCCATTGCTGACGAATGGCGGTCGTAGGAGAAAGGATGATACAGGGCTTGCCAAGGCGACGGATCAGCTCCAGTCCTAACACAGTCTTACCGCTACCGGGAGCCGCAACAATGTGAATCTTTCCATCGGCAATATACCTGTCGGCACGGTCTAAAACACGTTGCTGATAGCTGCGGAATTGACCATGAAATTGTACATTCTCAAAGCCGTTCACCTTTTCTCTCCTTTCTCAAAGCAAAAATAAAAAGCCTCCCCGTCCATCATCAGGACGTGGAAGCACGCGGTACCACCTGATTTTGTATCCATACCAAAAAGGCGCGCGGATACACACTCAACTCCCATAACGGCGGAACCCGTTGCCGACTACGCAAGGAACAAAAATTTCGCTCCCCTTCCCCGACACCACTCCAAAGTGACTTCCGCATCCTTCGCCAAGGGCTTGCACCAACCGCCCTCTCTCTGCGCGCAAAAGGTCTGCGTACTCCTCTTTTTCATCGTGTTTCAAGTTATTGTATCACAAAAAAATGAAATTGTCAATATATTAGAAGAAAATATTTGTGGGGGAACTTTTGAAAAAGTTCCCCCACAAACGCATCCCTATTTCATCCTCTTTGCCACCAAAGCACGCAATCCCTTAAGGAGCGCAGGCGCATTGAGAGCGCAGATGGCAAAAAAGCACAAAAGCGTCCACCAAATGCGACCTGTGACATCAATTGTCATAATAGCGGCTGCCCCGAGGAGAAGTGCTACGCTGATGCAAAGGCGTGGCAGGCAGAGGCGGAACGGAATGATGCGTGGTGCATCAACAAGGCGTAAAACGAGCACCAAAGCATAGCTTGCAAGCGTTGCGATCGCCGCGCCAAGCGCGCCTATTGTGGGAATGAGCCACAGATTGAGCGCGATATTTGCAAGTGCTCCGACGAGAGCCGTGACAAAGGAATGACTGCTCTTTTTGCGCACAAGGTAAACGCTCGCCAAAAAGGAAACGAGTGCTTCAAGTGCCACCGCACAGAGGAGCGTTGGCATATACTTCCACGCATCGTAAAATGCTACGTTCAGGAGCAATTTTGTCAGAAAACGGGAGAACAGAATCAATCCTGCCGCACCGATCATAATGACCGATAAGAATGCCTCCCACACGCGAGAATAAAAGTGTGAGCAAGCCTCGGTATCCTTCTCCTCGCTCACGGCAGAAAACTGCCACGCTTGCAAGAAGATGCCTGCCACAAGATTGACAATGGTTGGAATTTTATACGCCGCCGCATACACACCGTTGACACTCTCCCCCCAAAAGTAGGTGACCATTGCGCGGTCGGAAAGGTCGGTGATAAGCCAGCAAAGCGTGGTGGGAATCATCGGCAGGCTGAAGCGGAGCAGGTCTTTCATCAATCTGCGGTCGATGCATCCAAAAGAGAACACACGCCACAACTTTGCACGAAAGACGATAAAGACGGTTGTGAGCAGGTTGCCAACGATAACCGAGAGGATATATCCCTCGACACCCATTCCCAGCACGAACAAGAACAAAACGTTGCAAACGATGGTCGAGGCTGTATTGAGGATACCCTGCCCTGCAAAAAGCGTTGTGCGGTCAATGGCACGCAGATACTGTGCACAAACTGCTTGCAGGTCTGCAAAAAAGACATAAAGGACGACCAACCACACATACGGTCTGCAATACGGAATCAAAAAGAGGAGCGGTGAGAGAAGCAAGAAGCCACCAAGTCCCAACCCCAAAAGGGCTACGGACGAGGAGAAGACCTTTGTTTGATCTGCCTCGCGTTCTGCCGCAAAGCGGAAAATTCCTGTACTGACACCGACACAAGCGATAGGAATAAGAAAATTCGCAATCCCCGCAATCATTTCGGCAGCTCCATATTCGGCTGTGGTCAACCACGCCGTATAGAGCGGCATTAAAAGAAAGACGAGCAATTTTGAGCCAAAGGTTCCAATGCCTAAAATGACGGTGTTAGAGGCTAATTTTTTATACTTGTTCATTTTTTCTCCCGATAGTTGGTTGCGGTGTCGGCTTCGCCGTTGCCGTCGGTGTCAACGTAAATGGCATCAATCGTTCCGTTTCCGTCCTCATCTACAAAAATGCGGTTGCCCGTGATGTGTTGCGCCTTTTTGACGAGCTTATACGACCAAATCAAATAAAGAATGCTCAAAACGATCAAGCCTGCACCTGCAATGTCAAAAAGGATATCCAAGGTGCCTGCAGGGCCGAGCACCACAAGAATAACTCCGATAATGAGCTTGGGCAATTCCGCTTTGAGTCTTGCCTGACGGTCACGGTCACTCGCGATAGCGAGAATGGGCTGTACGATCATCACGACACCCACAACAATAAGCAAGACACTGCTGTGCCAAAAGAGCATCAAGAATCCTGCAATCACCATCAGCGCAGTACTTATCAGACTCACCTTCCCCACACTTGTATGACGAAGCGGAAGTAAGGAAAAAAGCGCGGGCAAACTGACAGCGATGGTTGCAATACCCATCATAAAAAAGACAACATCAAGCAAAAAGCCA
>SVQS01000112.1 GCA_015065205.1 Oscillospiraceae bacterium | reverse complement strand
CGTGCTCAACGGCTGTTATTTTAAGGTCAGCAACGATGAGCTCTTGATGGTATCCTGCGATAGCTACAAGCTGGCAAGATGCGCTACCAAGGCAGAGATTGAAAACAAGAACGAGGACGGTTCAGAACTCAAATTTTCCTTTATTATTCCCACAAAGACCGTAAACGAGCTTTACAAGCTGCTCAAGGATGACGAGCGTGAGGACGTTCGCATTTATATGAGCCGCAAGAACATCGTGTTCAACATTGGCGATATGGTATTCTTCTCCCGTCTTATCGAAGGTCAGTACATCGATTACGACCGCATCATTCTCAAAACACACCGCAATTTTGCTGTGGTCAACCGCGAGAAAATGATTGCCGCACTTGAAAGAGCTGCACTCATTACCGAAGAAAAGATTGCAGGAAGTGTCCGTTCGCACGTAAAGCTTGCGTTCGATGGCGGTGTTTTGATGATCTTTGCTCTTTCCACACTTGGTAGCACCTATGACGAGATCGACATTGAGCAAGAGGGAGAGCGCATCGTCATTGCATTCAACAACCGCTTCCTTTTGGATAGTCTTCGCGCAAGCGACGCCGAAAATATTCGCATTTCGATGACCTCGGCACTGACCAGCATCAATATCGAGCCCACAGAAGCAGATGAGGATTGCACAGACCTCTTTATGCTCCTGCCCGTTAGAATGAAAGAGTAATACAATAAATGGAATGTAAAAAAATATCCATTCGCAATTTTCGCAACATAGAGGCGGCAGAAATTGAGTTTGAAAGCGGTGTTAACATCCTTTGCGGTGAGAACGCGCAGGGCAAGACAAATCTACTCGAAGCCATTCATTTCACGTCTTTGGGCAAAAGCTTTCGTACCTCGCACGACGAGGAGATGATCCGTTTTGGTGCCGAGAGCTGTGAGGTGTCGATGGATTTTTGCGATTCTGTTCGTCGGCAGAACATAACCGTTCGCATGATGCCGGGCAAGCGAAAGCACATCGAGCACAACAAGGTCAAGGTGTCAAGAGTCTCCGACATTGTGGGAGCGTTTCGCACGGTTCTCTTTTGCCCCGAGCATCTTTCACTTATCAAAGAGGGCCCCGGTGAGCGGCGCAACTTTTTAGATATTGCGCTCTCACAGCTCTATCCCGTCTACCTCAAAAGCTTGCAGAGGTACAACCAAATTCTCAAGCAGCGAAATCAGCTCATCAGAGCCGCCGAAGAGGATAGGGGTACATTTGATGCCACGGTTGATCTTTGGTCGGCACAGCTGGCACACGAGGCGGCTGTAATAGCCAAATATCGCTACCGCTATATCAAAATGGCAGAGGAGCACGTTAAGCGCTTCTTTGGTGAGATGACAGGTGAGCGCGAGACTCCCACGCTTGTTTATCTCGGCTCTTCCAAGCAAGCCCTCGAGGAATATGAAAATATAGAAAAGACCGAAGCGGTGTATCTTGAGCTTCTCAACACGCGCCACGACCGAGAGATCGGTGCGGGGAGCACGCTGTGGGGCATCCACAAGGATGATATCGAGATCCTGCTCAACGATAAGCCCGCGCGCGCATTTGCCTCGCAAGGGCAGCAACGCTCCTTGGCACTCTCGCTCAAATTGGCAGAGGGAGAGGTTTGCGCTACCGTTTGCGGAGAGAAGCCTGTGTTCCTCTTTGACGACGTTTTTTCCGAACTCGATAGCACGCGTCGCGCGTACCTTTCGGGCAAGATCGGCGAGCGGCAGGTCATCATCACCACCTGCGAGCCCTCGGGCATCGTCGGCGGCAAGATGATAAGGGTAGAGAATGGGACTTTTCAGTAAATAAAAAAAAACTATGGAAACTTACAAAGAAAAAATTATTGAAATTATAGCAGATTCTTCTATACTCTTTTTACTGTTGTTGATTTTAGGTTTTGGTGTGTATGAGTTGTATCAACTCTGTAAAGCACAAAGAAAACCAAGAAAAGGAAACATTATTTCAGCAGCTATTATGATAGCGCTTCAATCAATTGTTGTTTTACTTGAATTTTTAGGTTCAAGTATCAACATAGAAACGTTAGCATATGCAACAATCATCATTGCTGTTTGTCTGTGTTTTCTCGTTCCCGAGTCCATCTTTTACTATCGAATGAGAAAGCAAGAAAAGAGAAAAAAAGAGGAATAAGGAGCTTTACTTTCGAGGCTCCCTCCGAGAGGGAGCTGGCGCCGAAGGCGACTGAAGGAGCCTGCGTGTACGAACGCAAAGAACTCGTTTTGTGGCGAGTGGTAGATTATAATGCCGCGTGCTCCTTCCGGTTCGCTTTGCTCACCACCTCCCTCCCGGAGGGAGGCAAAAGTGACATTCGCATCAACAAATTATAGCTGAAAAGATTAAAAAATAAGAAAGAGTCCTACAGAGAATAAGGAAAAGAAAAATGTATTTACACGTAGGCAACAATCAAAACATTCGCGAGCGGGACATCATCGGCATTTTTGATGCCGATACGGCAACCGTCTCGGCGATCACAAAAAAATATCTCTCGGCGGCGGACGCGCGTCACGCGGTTGAATTCGCATCCGAGGAAATTCCCAAATCCTTTGTTCTGTACAAGGATAGAGAGGAAAAATTCAAGGTCTGCTTTTCACAGCTTGCAACATCATCGCTTGTGGGTAGATCGACGCACTGAAACAGAGTGCGTCTTGAGCCCTCCTCCGAGAGGAGGGAAGCTCCGCGCAAAGTCGCGGAGTAGGGGGAGCTTGCGTGTACGAACGCAAAGAACTCGTTTTGTGGCGAGCGGTAGATTATAATGCCGCGTGCTCCTTCCGGTTCGCTTCGCTCACCACCTCCCTCCCAAAGGGAGGCTAAAGTAGCTTCGCATCAAAAGAAGATTATTTCAATATTTGATGATGATAGAAACAAAATTCATCTCACTGACAAGATCACAAAGGTTCTGACACCAACAGAAAGGAAACATAAAACATGGAAAATCTGGAACAACGCGTTTATGACGAAAGTCAGATTCAGATATTGGAGGGACTTGAAGCCGTCCGAAAGAGACCGGGTATGTATATCGGGTCTACCTCGGCGCGCGGTCTTCACCATCTGGTATATGAAATTGTCGATAACTCTATCGACGAGGCACTGGCCGGCCGCTGTAAGCGCATAGAGGTCACGCTTCACCCGGATAACAGCGTATCCGTGCAGGATGACGGTCGCGGTATTCCGAGTGGTATTCACCCCAAAATGGGCATTCCCACGCTTGAGGTGGTCTATACCGTTCTGCACGCAGGCGGCAAATTCGGCGGTGACGGCTACAAATATTCCGGAGGTTTGCACGGCGTTGGTGCATCTGTTGTAAACGCGCTTTCCTCTTGGGTTGAGATCGACAACTGCCACGAGGGCAAGCGTTACACCGAGCGGTTCGAGCGCGGTCACGTCGCGCGCCCCTTCAAAGAGGAGGGAGCCACCGACCGCCACGGTCTTTACGTTCGTTTTCTGCCCGACCCCGAAATGTTCGAGGAAGTCGTATTCGATTACGATACGCTCCTCAAACGTCTGCGTGAGCAAGCGTTCCTCAACGGTGGTGTCAACATCTGTCTGCGCGACGAGCGCGCTCCCCTTGAGGACGGTACCTATCGTGAAAACGATTTGATGTACGAGGGCGGTATCAAATCCTTTGTTGAATATATCAACACGCAAAAGAAGTGCGAGCTGATCCACCCCGAGGTCATCTATATGAAGGCCGAAAAAGAGAACTGGGTGGCAGAGGTCGCAATGCAATATAACGACAGCTACAATGAGGCTCTGCTCACCTTTGCAAACAACATCAACACCATCGAGGGCGGTACGCACGAGATCGGCTTTAAGACGGCTCTGACAAAGGTCTTTAACGACTACGGCAGAAAGTACGGCATCATCAAAGAGAGCGAGAAGAACCTCTCGGGTGAGGACGTGCGTGAGGGGCTTTCGGCAGTTGTTTCTGTTAAATTGACAGAGGCACAGTTCGAGGGACAGACCAAGGGCAAGCTCGGCAACAGCGAGATGAGAACCATCCTGTACTCTCTCGTTACCGAAAAGCTTGAGGAATATCTTGAGGAAAATCCGACTGTCGGTAAGGCAATTCTCGAGAAGGCAATGGCAGCCTACCGCGCTCGCGAAGCTGCGAGAAAGGCACGCGAGGCAACGCGCCGCAAGGGACTCCTTGAGGGCTCTACGCTCCCCGGCAAGCTTGCTGACTGTCAAGAAAAGAATGCAGAGTTCACCGAGCTCTATCTGGTAGAGGGAGACTCCGCAGGCGGTTCTGCAAAGCAAGGACGCAACTCGCGCTTCCAGGCAATCCTGCCTTTGCGCGGTAAAGTTCTCAACGTTGAAAAAACGAGACTCGACAAGGTTTATTCCAATCAATCTCTCATCCCGATCATTCAAGCACTCGGTTGCGGCATTGGCGAGGAGTTCGACACCGAAAAGCTTCGCTACGGAAAGATCATCATTATGGCGGACGCGGATGTTGACGGTTCGCACATTCGTATCCTGCTTCTCACGTTCTTCTTCCGTCACATGAAGAAGCTGATCGAGGACGGACACATCTTCTTTGCGCAACCCCCACTTTACAAGATTTACAAAAAAGGCTCCAAATACGGTAACGAGCGTTACGCTTACACAGAGGAAGAAAAAGAAGCCATTGTGGCTGAAATGGGCGGCGTCAACATTGAAGCCGACCGCTACAAGGGTCTTGGTGAAATGGACCCCGACCAGCTTTGGGAAACGACCATGGACCCCGCAACGCGTACTATTCTGCGTGTCACCATTGAGGATGCTATCGCTTGCGACGAGATGTTCTCGGTGCTCATGGGTGACAAGGTAGAGCCTCGCCGCGTATTCATCGAGCAGAACGCAAAGTTTGCCGAAAATCTCGATATTTAATATACACCCCTTGCAAAATTCTTGGGAAAGGGGGATATAAAACGTGAGAATTTTTCAAAACAAATTTTTTCTCATCTGCCTATGCATTGCATTGGTATTGACTATCGTTCCATCGGTGTTCGCCATTATGGGATATCGAAGCCTTGCAAAAAACATCGTGGGAACCGTCACCATGCCCGTGCGTTGGGTGGCAACGGTCGTTTCCGATGCCTTTGAAGGCTTTGGAAAATACTTTGGCAATATGAAAGCGCTCAATGAGGAAAATGAGGCACTCATAGAGGAAAACGCGGCTCTCAAGGAACAGCTTGAACAAGCCGAACTACTCCAAAAAGAAAACGAGCGTTTGCGTGATTATCTTGATATGAAGAACCAATATCCCTCTTTTGCAATGGAGGAGGGAATGGTTATTAGTCACTCCTCGGGTAATTACATTACAAACTTTACACTCAACCGCGGAACACTGCACGGTATAGCCGTGAATATGCCGGTTATAACCAAGGAAGGAATCGTTGGTTACGTCATTGAGGTAGGACTCAACTGGTGTATGGTCTCAACACTGATTGAGACTGCAACGTCGGTTGGTGCCTACATTCCGCGCTCCGAGGTCGTGGGCATCGTCAGCGGAGATTACAGTATGCGCCAACAGGGTACCTGTAAGATAGGATACATTGATGCCTCTGCCGACGTTGTTGTGGGTGACACCGTTTATTCGAGCGGTACGGGCAGTGTTTACCCTGCCGACCTCAAAATAGGAACCGTAACCGCCATTGAGTTGGATGAATACAACCGCACGCTTGTGGCAACCGTAACCCCCGCGGTGGATTTTTCCGAACTGAAGTGGGTTATGATTGTTACGGGATATGAAATGGGCAGCGGAATGCAGTAACAAACAAAAAATGAACGAAAAAGAAAAGGGATTATTATATAAGGCTCCCTTGTGTAAAGGGAGGCTAAAAGAGAACTTCCTTTGACCTATAAAGAAAGGAGTGAGGATGTGTCGCGTAACCAAATTTTGAGGTTTGAATCAAAGGCACGCTCACGCCTTGTGGTATTTTGTGTTTCTCTTGCTTTACTCATTCTTTTTGGGGCAATACTGCAAACCAGCGTATTTGGCAAATTGACGTACATTGGTGCCGTTCCCGACCTGATGATATGCATCGTGCTTTGTATTTCCTATTTCAATGGGCGACACCACGGTGCCATCACGGGGCTTGCAGCGGGCGCACTTATCGAAGCAATGGCATCAAGTGGAATCGTTCTCTTGCCGCTGTTCTATATGCTGTTTGGTTATATAGCAGGGCATTATTCGAGAGCTGTGCAACCCAAAAGATTTATACCGTATCTCTTTTATTTGATGTTTGCTCTGCTTTTGAGGGCGGCATTGACTATTCTCTATGCTTGTTTGACCTATCAGAACATACATCTTTTGCAAATTCTTTTGCACGCGGTACTGCCTGAAATGCTGACGACCGCCATTGCGGGAATTTGCCTATACTTCCCACTTATGCTATTTTGCAGAAAAGTAAA
>SVQS01000111.1 GCA_015065205.1 Oscillospiraceae bacterium | reverse complement strand
CAAAAGATGTAAAAACTCATGCATGGCTCTCTTCTCCTTTGCGCATACAAGCGGCACAAACACCGTAGAGAACGGAAATTCCGCAGTTGATCATAAATCCGTGCTCGCGCAGAATGTGCTCGGCAAAATCGGCACTGGCAAAGCAATCGAGGTGACTGATACGACCGCAAACGGTGCATTTTTGGTGGAAGTGATCCTTGCAGTCACACTCCGCTCCGATATATTGATAAAGTGTTCCGCGTTTCTCTGTACCGTGGAATTTGCGAAGAATCTCTACGTCGCAAAGTTCATTCAGGTGACGGTAAAGACTGCTCTTTCCGGTAGATGCCTCTTCATTGACCTCTTGGTAAAGCTCGTCCACTGTGAATTGGCGGTCGGGGTTGCGACGAAAAAAGCTGATGAGCGCTTCCCTGCCCGCTGTCTTATATCTTTTCTTTCTCATTTGTTTTCTCCTTAATTTGAGAACGGTTCTCAAATTATATCATAAAACACGGGGCTTGTCAAGCCCTTTTTTCTTTTTGAAAGAAGCATATGAAAAAAGAGCACTTTTTGCATCAATAATATTCATTGACGGCTTGTTATTAAGCCGAGGTGGCATTTTCGCAAGAAAATGACGGAGGGACTGTTTGAGCAATGTCGTTAAGTTAAGAAAAAAGAAGCCTCCCACATTGGGGGAGGTGGCACGCGTCAGCGTGACGGAGAGGGCTTTTGAAGAAAATCCCCTCTCAGTCGCCTGCGGCGCCAGCTCTCCCAAAGGGAGAGCCTTTCATAATTTCTTAACTAAATGACATTAATTGTTTGAGGTGCCATCTCTTATAAAAACAATCCCTCAGTCCCTTGCCGCTTGCGGCATTTGACGGCATCCCTTTGCACAAGGGAGCCTTTCGCAGAAATCTCGTTCCCAATTTTATAAAATCTTTATTTTTCTTTTTGGTTCAATTTTGTATGTTTTTTTCTTTGTCGGGTAAAATATTCTCACACTTGCAAAAAGCTTTTGTTTCTTCTTTTCTTTTTCGATTTACGGTGTGCGTTATTTGCAAAATTCGCACTTTTCCGATGCGTGTTGAGTGTTGGAATGGTTATCATTGTTACACATAAAAAAAGGTGTGCGGCACACATTAGTATCAGCAAACGGACAAGATATCATACGTCGGTGAGCACAAAGATTGGCTTATCGACATTATATCTGCGCCCATTGCCTCCCAAAAACGCACGGCGCTCCCTCGCGCCTATATATAGGAAAGGTAAGAGATGATGAAAAGAAGAATTTGGAAGCTTTTGTGCTGTCTTTTGCTGATGCTGTCCATCCTCCCCCTCGGGATGCTGACACCGTCGGCAAGCACAACCCAAAAGGAGTTTGTTTTTGCTATGAGCCATTGCCCGGGACCGGACGTCGATATCGCGTCTGCCTCACTGCCTGCTTCCGCTACCTACACAGCGGTGCTTTCGGCTGACACCGAGGATTTGCGCGACCTGATGCTCTACCCCGGCGGTATGCCGTTTGGTGTAAAGTTTTATACCGATGGCGTAATGGTGGTCGGTTTTTGCGACATCGACACCGCCCGTGGAAGCATCAATCCCGCCACGCGTGCCGGTCTGCATGCAAAGGATGTCATCCTCAAAATCGATGGTGAGGACATCAAAGGGGCTGCGGATATGACCGAGCGCATTGAAGCATCAAACGGAAAACCTATGAAGCTGATCTGCCGTCGCAGTGGTAAGGAATTTGAAACTACTCTCACACCCGTCCTCTCGGTGGCAGAAGGAAAATACAAAACCGGTATTTGGGTGCGCGACAGCGGTGCGGGAATTGGCACAGTGACCTTCCTGTTCCCCGATAGCGGTGCATTTGCAGGACTTGGACACGGCATTTGCGATGCCGACACAGGTGCACTGGTTTCTATGCGTAAGGGGGCAGTATCCGACGTGACAATCTCGTCTGTGGTCAAAGGCGCGGCAGGCGCGCCGGGAGAACTCAAGGGGCACTTTAACCCCGGTCGCTCGGGCGCGCTCCTCGGCAACTCAAATTGCGGTGTGTGGGGCGTGTTCTCCGAGGTTCCCGAAACCGCTTGCGAGCCGATGCCTATCGGATTGCGCGACGACCTTTGCGAGGGTGACGCCTATATCCTTTGCACCGCAACGAGCGGCGAAATTCAAAAATATGACATTCGCATCTCCAACATCAAGCGCGATGCCAAGGGCTCCAAGTGCTTTACCGTCACCGTGACCGACCCCGACCTGCTTGCCCTCACGGGCGGAATCGTGCAGGGAATGTCCGGCTCTCCCATCATTCAGGACGGCAAGCTCGTCGGCGCCGTTACCCACGTCCTCATCAACGACCCCACAACCGGATACGGCATCTTTTTGGAGAATATGTTAGCGAATATGCCTGTATTGGCGAGGTAGAATGAAGGAATAGATGCGAGGGGAACTTCTTGCAAGAAGTTCCCCTCGCGCTCCCCTCAAGAACTCTCGCACAAAAGGAAAAAAACAGAGTCGTTAGTTTGCAAATAGACGGTCGGCGCACACCCTTGCGGTGTGCTTTTGCTCTCGCGAGCGGCTAGGCACCACCAAGACCCTATCCGCTAAGAGAGTTGTTTTGCCTTGGTAAGGGGCGTCAGGGACACCGCCACGCTTTTAACGACAAAAACCAAACAAACCCTCTGTATGTCATTCTGAGCGAAGGGAGGCACGAGTGCCGACCGAAGTCGAACTTCCGCGGGTTGAGCGCACGCGAACAAGCAAAGAGCAAAAAAACACTTCGTGTTTCCGCAGGGATATGGCTTAAAATCTCGGTGGCTTTCTATCGGGATGTTACATCGATTCAAAAGCCACCCAAACTCGTTTAGAGATTCCTTCTAAACACGAAGTGTTTTTTGGTTCTTTGCTCTGTTACTCACTCCGCAAAACTTCGACTGCGAAAGGATGATTCTCACAAAAAAGCAACACCACCCGTAGGTGATGCTGCCTTTTATCATGTTTTATTGTTTTCTATACACCTCTGCGCGGTCAAAGCGAAGTTTAAGGTGAAATTGCCGTTGATGTGTGTCGATACTCTCAAGCAAAATATCCAATTCGTATTTTCCGTTCTGCTCGGTCAGTTGGTCGGCAAGCCACCAGATCTTCTTTTTTGAAAACAGATCGCCGTTTATTATGTCGATTTCGTCGGTAAGAATTTTGTAGTTGTAAAAACGAATCTCCTTGACGCCAAAATCAAACATTGCACTCCTTGCATCTATTTTAAGCGTGAGCATATTACGGTCGTATTTGTTTTTCTCGCCAACATACTTGTTGTAATCAAACGGAAATTCGTATACTTCTACTCCAACGACAAAAGCATCGTGCAATCCGCGTTTCCAATACCACGCGGGCGGATTTTCGGGATATTTTGTGTAAAATTCTCTTTTCATTGTTGATTATTTTATCCCTCGTTCTCCAAAATCCAATCTAACAAATCTTGATATTTCATTTCTCCTGCGGCGACAGCAAGACCGACACGCGCAACCTCTTCGTTTGTCGGGCGAATCTTAATACCATTGGTTTCCAGAAACGTAAGAAGAACATACATTCCAATTCGCTTGTTTCCGTCTACAAATGCGTGGTTGGAAATGAGCGCATACCCGAGACGTGCGCCTTTTTCTTCTTTTGTTGGGTATAGCTCCTGCCCACCAAAAGTAGCAAATGCAGATTCGAGCGCGCTATCAAGCAAAGCAATATCGCGCACATTCGGATCTCCGCCCGTTTCTTCGGTAATCAGTTGGTGCAGCAATAGCACCTTTTCTTGACTAAATTTGATCATTTTGCAAGCTCCTCAAAGGCGGGACGGTAGAGCTTGAGAATACGTGCCGCTACAAAATCAATTTTCTCATCATCGGTCATTTCGATGGTGGCATCATTTTCGATATCCACCAATTTGTACTTGGGCTTGTTGTTTTTGAAAATATAAAGTTCTCCTTGCTTATCTACCATTCTTGCAATGCGAGAAAAATTTTGATTGGCTTCGGAAATGGAAACGATTTTTCTGGTATCAATGTTCATTTCTTTTCCTCCTTTTTATTTGTTGCTTATATTATACACAAATTTTAGGATATTGTCAACCTAATTTTGATATTTTCCGAAAATATTCCATTAAAATATATTTATCACATTCCATTTTCCCACCCATTATATTGACAACCACAAAAAAATGTGATACAATTTATAGAATGAAGGAAGAATATTTCTCCAATCCTCTTTGTGAAAGGAATTTTAGAATGAAACACGTTGACATCAAGAAGATATTTGCAAACGTGGATGAATACGTTGGAAAAACCATTGACGTATGCGGCTGGGTTAGAACCACCCGCGACTCGAAGAACGTTTCGTTTGTTGAAATCAATGACGGCTCCTGCACCGCTAACCTGCAGTTGGTTATCGATAAGGAGAATATGGATATAAAAGTAAATACTGCTTTTGTTATCGGTTGCGGCGTAAAAGTGACCGGTCTTATTGTTGCATCCGAAATGAACAAGTGCGAGATGCAAATGCTGTCCTACGAAATTCTTGGCGACTGCCCTGCTGACTATCCTTTGCAGAAGAAGCGTCACAGCCTTGAATTTTTGCGCACAATGCCCCATCTGCGTGTGAGAACCAACACCATTATGAACGTTCAACGCGTTCGTTCCGCTTTGGCTGCCGCTTCTCACCTCTATTTCCAGAGCAACGGCTACACCTACGTTCACACGCCCCTGATCACGGGCAACGACTGTGAGGGCGGCGGCGAGGTATTCCGCGTTACCACCCAACCCTGGAACGCAACAGCCAAGACCGCAGAGGAATACTTTGCAGAGGATTTCTTCGGCAAGCAAGCGTTCCTCACCGTTTCCGGTCAGCTTGAGGGCGAGGTTGCCGCTATGGCACTCGGCAAGATCTACACCTTTGGTCCCGTTTTCCGCGCCGAGAACTCCAACACATCCCGTCACGTATCCGAGTTCTGGCAGGTTGAGCCCGAGGTCGCTTTTGCAGAGCTCCCCGACATTATTGAAATTATTGAAGAATATATCAAGTTCATCGTTGGTTACGTTCTTGAAAACTGCTCCTCTGAGATCGACTTCTTTGAGAAGTTCTTTGAAAAAGGACTGCGCCAAAAGCTCGAGCTTTTGACCTCTTCCGATTTCCAAGTTCTTGAGTACACCGACGCTATCGAGCTCCTCAAAAAGGCAGAGGGCGCAAACTTTGCTTTCGCTCCCGAATGGGGTGCCGAGCTGCAGAGCGAGCACGAGCGTTGGCTCACCGAGCAGATCTTCAAAAAGCCCGTATTCGTTATCAACTATCCCAAGGATATCAAGTCCTTCTATATGAAGCAGAACGACGACGGCAAGACCGTTGCGGCTACCGACCTGCTCGTTCCCGGCATTGGTGAGCTTGTAGGATGCAGCGAAAGAGAAGCAAACTACGACAAGCTCGTAGCCGCTATGGAAGCGCGCGGAATGGATGTTTCGGCTTACTCTCAATATCTCGATTTGAGAAAGTACGGCTCTGTTCCCCACAGCGGATTCGGCATCGGCTTTGACCGTTTGGTTATGTACGTCACCGGTGTTTCCAACATCAGAGACGTTCTCCTCTACCCCAGAACACCTAAAGAATTGAAGTAATAAAGAAGAAAGCGAGCCGCACTTGCGGCTCGCTGATTTTGTTTTATTCGGTGCGGTACCAAAAGTAATCGTAGTAAGTCGATTTCAAATAGTCTGCAGCGATTGCGGGGTCGGAAAGATCACCGGCAGAAATATCCGTTCCGCTTGTGGCATTTTTATCTTTCGTACACCACCAACCGTTCGGGTTTACAAAAGTGACATTCGTCAAGGAGGAGTTCCGGAACGCATAAAGGCCAATGCTCGTGACATTATCGGGGATGGTGACACTCGTCAAAGCGCGAGCCATTAGGCGAGGCGGGATATGGCTTGAAATCTCGGTGGCTTGTGGTTGGAATGTTACTTTTGTGAAAGCAGGCCACCAAAGCTCGTTGCCATATCCCGTCGTCGCTTACGCTCCTCGGTTTTTGCTCGGATCGTCGCCCTTGGCTCACTCCCTCACAAAAACTTCGACTACGCAAAACGCAAGCGTTTTTCTTCGCTCAGAATGACAGGCTGATTGGTTGTTTTGCTATAATCATTCGTTTTTTGGACCGTCGAGGACGCCGGTCCCTACAAGACACATAAGGTTTTGAACGGTAGGGGCGTGCATTGCACGTCCGCGAAAACTTGTT
Source organism: Oscillospiraceae bacterium (assembly GCA_015065205.1). Classification (GTDB taxonomy): domain Bacteria; phylum Bacillota; class Clostridia; order Oscillospirales; family CAG-272; genus UMGS1865. The sequence continues at coordinate 261 of SVQS01000111.1, read as the reverse complement.
CATTTTTTTGCGGACGACCTAATGGAAGGCGGCAAGCCGCCACGAGATTGCAAGCAATCCATTCACCCTACAAGAGAACATATAACTCTGCACTCTGCACTTTACACTATTCCCCTCTTTCGCTCGCCTCTGCTATGTAACGGTTTGCTTGCGTGGTAAACAGCTTGTGGTAGATGCCTTGCTTTTCCATCAACTCGCGATGGGTTCCCATTTCCACCAATGTTCCGCGGTCCAAAACCAAAATTTTGCTTGCCATGGTCG
>SVQS01000110.1 GCA_015065205.1 Oscillospiraceae bacterium | reverse complement strand
GGTGTGCTCAAACACGTCAAAACACCAAATACCATTGCTTTGACGTGTTTGAGCACACCCTGCAAGCACTCGCGCTTTGTGAGAGTGAGAGCGATGATCTCATTACACGTCTTGGCATCCTCTTGCACGACATTGGCAAGCCACTGTGCTACACCGAGGACGAGCAAGGCGGACACTTCAAGGGGCATGCCCCCATTGGCGTGGAGATTACCCGAGAGATTCTCTTACGCTTGCGTTTTGATAACGAAACGATACACCGTATGGAACGTTTGGTTGAATGGCACGATATCCCGCTCTCGGCAGAGAAAAAACGTGTCAAACGTCTCTTGCAAAAGCTTTCTGATGCAGATATTCTCCGTCTTTTGGAAATCAAACGTTGTGACCGTTTGGCACATGCGCCAGATTTTAGGGAGATGCCGCCAGAGCTTGCAGAAATTCCATCTGTTATTGATGAAATTCGTGCCGAGGATGCTTGTCTTTCCTTGCGTACTCTTGCGATTGACGGTGCTGATCTGATGGCGCTTGGAATCCCCGAGGGAAAGAAGATAGGCGAAATGCTCCACGCTCTTCTCGATGACGTCATTGATGAACGGCTACCGAATGAAAAAAGCGCCCTTTTGCAAGCGGCAAAAGAGCGTATGTAATAACAAAAAAGACTGTGTTACACGAATTGTAAAACAGTCTTTTTTATTTTCTTAATTGCGGATGAAAATAATTTAAGCACAGATGTTGCAAAGCAAAAACGGAAATGATATAATGAATACATAAGCATAAAACTACAACCGAATTTGACATAAATAACAAAGAAAGAAAAGGAGAAAACAGGATGAAAAAAGAATTGACGGCACTCTTACTCACCGCCGGGCTGATGACCTCTTCATTGACTGCGTGCAACCGCATCCCGCCAAATGAAAATGATATAAATTCGACTGTTACAACAACAGGAAATACCGAAAACGTTCCCCCCGTAGGCGAAGAAGCGGTTGCAGAGAAAACCTACTACAAGATTGAGAAAATCGAGTTGACCACAGTTCGCTATACCATCTACGACGCGAAGGGGAATGTCGCGCTCACGGAACAAACCGACAGACCCCTAGAGATCTCTATGATAGGAGAGCACATCATCGACATTTGCATCGGTATGGGAACGGGTCTTAGTGTCCATAAATACTATAACGTAGAGGAAAATTGCTTTTCACAGGAATATACATACGTAGCGGCGGCAACCGAAAGCTTGGTAGCTTACATAGATGGATCCTCTTTGACGGGCCGAAAGCTTGTGGTGCGCAATATTTTTGATGCAGAGCTGTTTTGCCGCGAATTTGCACTCGATTTTTCCGAAACAATGACAAATCCGCTTATTGAGGCGCGGTTTACAAGTGATGCAATCGGATTGGACTTGGCGTATTATACCGAGAAAACACCTGTAAAGGTTACACAAACACTTCCTGTTCTTTCCGACTATGCCGAAAATCAAAAGTTTTATTTGGTGTATTGGTCAAACGGAGATGGTACGTGCTCTGTCAGCACAAAGGAGGATAGCATTGTTGAAGCAGTTATTCCGCCCGTCTCGCCGTTTGGTGAGCGTGTAACCACGTTGACAAGCATGTGCTTTTATGCTTGCAAAAATCTCAAAAGTGTCGTTTTGCCCAGTTCCATTCAATTTATCAATGGCGGCCTCGCCTTTGAGGGGTGCGATAGTTTGAGCAGCGTGGTGTATCAAGGTACCGCTGAGCAATGGCAGGCTATCAAGGGTGTCGATCAGCTCTCCTTTGATTTTGATATTCTCTTTGCGCCCGAACAGATGATCACCAATGATCAGGCATTTGAAATTGCTCGCGAGTATTGGAAGCAAACCGTACAAAGCGATCCCAAGAGCTATACGTACAGCTTGTCGTTGGATGAAGCCAAAAACGTTTTTGAGATTGTATTGAACAAACGCTCAACCCTTGCAAAAGAGCCGTTCACCCCCCTCGTAGATGCCATTTGGATCGATTGTCTAACGGGCGAGATTCGTATGCCCGATGAAACGGTTTTTCAAACAACGATTACCGAAGAGCAGGCAGTAGAGATCGCACGCCTTCATTGGAGTCGCTTTTTTGAGGACACCGAAACCGAGTATATTGTTGTTCCTGTTGCAAATAACAGATGGGATAAGTCTGTGCACGTTATTATGTTAAAATGGCTTGTTTACATCGATGGAGAGTCCTCGCATTACTCAACCGTTGAGGAGATTTGGGTTGACCGTGCAACGAGTGAGGTTCGCTATCCGAGCGCGGCACCGAGCGATCCCGAGGAATACGGCCCTTGGTACTATGTTCCCGAAATTACCGAAACAGGTGATTTTGCAAGCTACGAGGGAATTATCAAACTCTATCGCAACGCGATCAACGAGTTTGAACGTATGCGCTACGAGGATGAAAAGGATTTTAGCCTTCCCGAAAGGTTGGGTATTACAGACCAAACCGAAAAGGAGTGGCTTGAGGTGCTGGCTTATTCGGGATATCTTCTTTACGGGTCGGGAAATCACGATTGGTGGGCGTATGAAACAATGCACCAAAAGCTCGTTTGCGGATATGCTATCAAGGACCTTAACGGTGACGGCATAGACGAGCTTGTACTCCTCAACAATAACTATGTCATCGTTGCTATTTTCTCAATGGCTGATGGTAAGCCCATTCTTCTCGGTGACTACATTCCTCGCCGCAGCTGTTGGATCGATGGTGACGGACTTCTCCACGTAGATGGCTCGGGTGGAGCTGATGTTTTCTCTTCTACCGTTTATCGTATTTCCGAGGGTGGCGGTTCCTTGGAGATGATCATTGAATACGGTGCGGATGGTCACGAGTGGATAGGTGACGTTGCCGTAACCAACTACTATAAAATCGTCAACGGCGAAACGGTTGCCATTACCGAAGAAGAATATCAAGCGTTGAGAGAGCAATATGGTAAGTATCACGGTCTTTATGCAGGCGCAACTGCTACTAAGGAGTGCAGTGGACTGCAATTTACTTCCGTTTTTACTGAGGCAGAGGTTGCAAGGTATGCCTACGATGCCGTATTGAAAAATATTTCGCAGGTATATCACAAAAACAATGAAGAATGGCTCTACCTCAAGGATTGCAGAAGCCCTTACACGCAAGCGAGGCTTTATGAAATGAAGGAACATTTGTCCTACACTTATCGGGATTTGGACGGTGACGGCATTGACGAATTGATCATCGACTGTGGCGACACTATGATTCTGCGTTATTACATGGGCGTTGTTCACTTATACGATTTCACTTTCCGCCAAATGTATCATCTCTCTACCGACGGTTCTTTTAGTTGGAGCCACAACGGAGAGGATTTTGAATATGGTATGCAACAACTTTATTTTGATGGTTCAGAAATTCTATTTTGCGATTTATATCGCATCGTGAATGATGGCGAACCCGATGCGCGCTATTACCTTGACGGAAAGCAAGTTACACAGGAAGAGCTGCAAGCATACATTGATGCCAACCCCAAAACAAAGATTACTTTCGAGCCCCTAACCATAGCTGAAGAGTGGATGGATTGGATCCACCCCGATTACAGTAAAGGATAAAAGAAAGAGGTCTGCCGTGGCAGACCTCTTGTTTATTATCTTTTTATTATTCTTCAATATCGCTCAAGGAGAACGAGAATCTCAAATTGCCGGTGTAGGTATCGGCACGGGTAATGTTCTTTTGATCAATGCGAACAAATCCACTTTGTGAGCCGATCTCGGTAAAGGTTGCAAAAACCTCACCGTTTTGCAGAGATTTTTCTATATTTGCATCGGAGAATACCTCGTAAGGGAGCGTTGAGCTTCCGTCGGCATTTTTGAGTGCAAACACGCCGTCCTCGCCGTAAACGCGCACGCTGATTTGCTTGCCATCCAAAAACAGAGCCTCAGTAACGCTGATGGTGAACGGTTCTTTATGATAAGAGGTCGTCTCGGTGCGTTGCAGGTCATCGGTTGAGGTGATTCCTTGGGGAACGACAATGGTGTAAATTGGGGAATTGTTGGCAATAGCGGTTGCAGTAACCGTGGTTTCCTCCGCATACAGTGTTATCGACATCGCTCCCATCAGGAGCAGAACAAGACAGAGCGAAACGATTTTTATTGTAATTTTCATGTTACTCCTCCTCGTTGATGTCGTTCAAAGAATATGAAAATACCAAAACACCGTTGTAAATGCCGGATTTTGTGATTTTGCTTTGGTCTATACGAATCCAAGCATCAACGCTTCCATCCTCGGTGAAGCTTGTCAAAATATCACCACTGCTCATGGGTGTTTGCGAATCTTGGGTGGTCAAGAGGTCAAAGGGGAGAACGTTTCCGTTGCCATCCTGCAAAGAGAAAACGCCGTTTTCGTTTTTGGTGCTGACCGAAATTTGGATTTCCTTTTCACCGTACAAATTTGCTACATCTTGGGCACTGACTGTAAATTTGGTAAAGCTGTTGCGGTCTGGGTCGGTGGCATCGGTTTGACGCAATTCACCAACGTTTATGGTGGAAGGAATGACGATAGCATATGTAGGAGCGGGAACAGAGGTTTTGAACTTGAGCGGTACTTCTTTTATGGTGGGAGCTTGTCCTATATCAAAATTCGAACCATTATGCTTACATACCTTAACCGGAACTGCCTTACTTTCGCCAACAGAACCGTTTCCAAGCTGTCCGCGTGAGTTGTCACCCCAAGTCCAAACAGAACCGTCTTGTGCAAGCATTGCACCGTTTTGATATCCCGCGGCAATCGCGGTGGCTGCCGGAGCATTTTCAAAGAGTGTGGCGAACGTATTGCCGGCAGAGCTTTCATCGTTGGGGATTCTTGCGCCTGCGGTGTAGACCGTTCCGTCGCGAGAGAGCAAAACGGTTTGCTGTTCCGACGTTGCAATGGAGCAGATGCCCAGCGCGGATGTGTCGGTTACTTTGAAAGCGGTTGAGAGATTGGTATTTGTTGTTCCGTTTCCGTACTGACCGTAATTGTTCAAGCCCATAAAACCGACCGTGCCGTCACTCTGCAAAAATGCCGAGTGCGTTGAACTCAATGAAGTAGCTACAATGGGAGTTGTTGTTTTGGTGCTCGGGAGAGCAAAAGGCGCAGCTGGAGTCGACTGATTATCGGTGCCCAACAAATAGTTTTGGGTACTGCCCCATAAATAGGTCTTGCCGTCTATATCGGTGGCACTTAGCGAAGCGATTCCGGCACTGATTTGCGTTATAAATACGGTATCCAAATCAAGAATTTGTGAAGGCGTTGCGGAATGAGTTACTCCGCCTGCCAATTCATATCCAAGCTGCAGCTTATCGCCCAAGCCAAAGGAATATACGTCACCCGCATCGCTCAAAGCGAGTGAGAAGCGTTGACCTGCCGCAATAGCAATCATGTTCTTACCTTCAAGCTCTGTTACACATGTGGGGACGGAGAGGGGGAGTCCATCGTTATCGACACCCAATTGACCGTATTCATTGTTGCCCCAAGCATAAACGTTGCCATCAGATCCAAGCATCAAAACATGATCAGTACCTGCGCTGATGGAAACTGACGTAACACCGTTGGGCAGATCGATCTTTGTGGGAGAGGTGATGTTGGTTCCCGTCTCGGGGGAAGATACATTTCCCAAAACGCCGCTCGCATTATCGCCCCAGCCCCAAATCTCACCCGAGGCGGTTTGCACGATCATAAATTTGTCACCTATGGCGATCATAGGCTCTGGTGAGTCTATGACCGCCGTAGTGGAAACTGTTAAAATAGAAGCAAGTGTCAGTAAGATAGAAAGCGATACCAGCAGGCATAACGCACGTTTTACGTAATGACGCATAGTAGGGTTCTCCTTAAATCAAATTTGTCGAATCTTTTATTTCAGCATACCCAAAAGGGTATCTTTTGCAGCTGCAAGTGCCTCTGCAATCTTGTCGGTGTCGCGTCCGCCTGCCATTGCATTGTCGGGGCGTCCGCCACCCTTACCGCCGGTAACAGCGGCAACAGCACCAACGAGCTTACCTGCGTGCGCGCCTGCGGCAACGGCATCCTTACCCGCAACTGCGAGGAAGTTGAGCTTGCCCTCGGGGGCGATTGCAAGAACGGCAACAACATCGTCATAGCGTGCTTTGATCTCGTCTGCGAGAGAACGAGCGGCATCTGCTTGCATATTGCCCATATCAGCGGCAATGAGGCGAACAGAACCGAGCGTTTCGGCTTCTGCCATAATGCTATCGAGTTTGGATGCAGCGATCTTGGAGTTGAGAGATTCGATCTCTTTCTTCATAGCCGAGATCTCGCTCTGCATCTGTGCCGCGCGTTTTGCAAGGTCAGAGGGCTTTTGTACCTTCATTTCCTTTGCAGTCTCGGCGATCAGAGCATTCTTTTCGGCAAGCAGACGAAGCACACCCTCGCCTGTGGTAGCCTCAATGCGGCGTACGCCTGCGGCTACAGAGGACTCGGAAAGAATCTTGAAGAGCCCGATCTTTGCGGTGTTATCAACGTGTGTACCGCCGCAGAACTCAACCGAGTTTTC
>SVQS01000109.1 GCA_015065205.1 Oscillospiraceae bacterium | reverse complement strand
CCAACCTGCCTCGCGAAGCTTGCGTTGAGGTTCCCTGCCTTGTTGACAACAACGGTGTAACGCCTACCTATGTTGGAGACCTGCCCGTTCAGCTCGCGGCTATGAACTCCTCGAACATCTACCCGCAACTCCTCACCATTGAGGCGGCTCGCACGGGAAAGATCGAGCATCTCTATCAGGCAGCTATGATGGATCCCCACACCGGTGCACAGCTCTCTACCGATGAAATCGTGGCTATGTGCAACGACCTCGTGGAAGCACACACAAAAGCAGGATATCCTGTGTTTTAATTGAATAGGACGCGTTTGTGGGGGAACTTTTTGAAAAAAGTTCCCCCACACCCCTTCAAAAACTTTCTCACAACAGATATAGAAATAAATTTGTCAGTTCACATACAGACAGTCGACGCGAGGTAAAACCTCGCTTTTGCTGTCACGAGCGGCTAGGGGCCACTAACCCTATCCGCTAAGAGAGTTGAATAACACCACCAAAAACGATTTGGGGAGCTCCGATTGGAGCTCCCCTTTGGTTTATTTGTATTGTTCTTCAATCTCTTTCGCACGAGCGACAAAGGTTTGGAAGCGTTCATCCTCGCGGACGCTATCAAACCATTCCCAACCGCTCTCTTTGGTCAGAGCCTCGTGCAAGCGGCGCGCATTGGGAAGTGTGAAGAGCATACTATTGAGCACGCCCCACTCTTTTTCGCCGTTGGGCAGACGGAACATCTTCTCACCCTTGATGAGCTTGATACCGCCAAAGATGTGGCTGTCATCGAGTGCAAGTTCTTCTCCCTTGGGAATTGCAAGCCACTTGGGATAAATCTCGAATACGCGTTCGAGGAGTGCATAGCCTTCGTCGGTTTTGCCGCATCCAAAGGATGCGAGAGCCACGATAAGAAGCGAGTCGGCATAAGTACCAAGCCAACCTTCGGGAACTTCCCCATCCTCACCAAAGCTTTCGATGAGTGCGGCGCGGTGCTTCCACCACGCAACAGCTTGCTCGGGTGTGCAACGTGAGCGATGCGTTCTGCCGAGATGGTGCATCATCAAGCGCAGGGAGTTAAGATGGTGCTGAATGTTGCTCTCGTCCTTTTTGCCCTCTTTCCAAAGTTCTTCTTCAACGGTTTCACCGTGAACAGAAGCATAGCGGCTAATGGGAGGCGGCAAGTTGCGAATACCCGTGCGGTCGACAAAGATAACGATGTGTCCGTCGGTGGGGTCTGCAACATATTCGTATTCAGCTCCGCCAATGTAGCCATCGGTAAATCCGATGCCATCATAGCGGCGGATAAGACCGTCTGCTATGGGCATATAGCCTTCACCGGTGCCTTTGTAAGAGGTCAGGTCATAAATCGCCTTGCGAGTGCCTTTGCAGTATTCACTTACCATACGAACAATACCGATGCCACGGGCAAAATAATACTCCTTTTTGCCACCGCGGTAATCAAGTCCGGGTTGCTTTTCAAGGCCACTGATATTGAGTTCAAGCTTGATGCAATCCTCAAAGGTGCCTGCCTTTGTTGTAATGGGCTCGGATACCGTGCAAGTGATTTTGGTAATCATAGGATAGTATCCCCAAAGTTCGAAGCGTGCCGTCGGTTCGGCACCTACGCGCCATTCATCCGACCAAATGCAGTCGGTTGCATCCTGCAGAATACCGAGAATGTCGTTCTGCAACAGCGGATGTGCATCCGTATCGGCGCCCACGTGCTTCCATTCAAAGGACCAACGACCGCTGCGTCCGGCAAGGCGAGCCATTCCTTCTTTTTGTTGCACATCTTCGCGAGTAAAGAAATTCCAATGTCCGGTTGCGGTGTGCTCTTTGTTAAATTCTGGGTCAGTTGCCATAATACGGCGTGCAACCGAGCAAGCTGCACGGGTGTGCGCCTTTTCCATCGGCGTTTTGGCGAGTTCTTCGGCGCGGTTACAAGCATCGGAAACGTCGGCAATCAATTCTCTACCGTTTTCCCCTTCTTGCCAATACTCACAACGAATTTGCATAATCATATCATGCCAAGAATCGCGGTCGTAGGAAATGCGCTCTATCTCGGTAAGGCGAGAAAGAATGGCAGTATCCTCGTCGGCATAGGTGACAGTGATGCGGTTACTGACAGAGAGGGCGTTTTCTTTGTAATTGGAAACATACTCCCACGTGTTACCTTCTACCAACGGCAAAAGTCCCTGACCGCGAACAGAATAGTTCTTGAGATAGCGAACATCGGTTGCGGAATCTTCATAAATTTCCTGCTTTACAATACCGACACCATCCTTATACCACGTGCTGTAGATTTCATCGCGGAAGTGCCGTTGCGTTACCCACAGTTGACATCCTTCAAAGTGCGCGGCAGGAGTCTGTACACTCTCGTTGTCGGCTGCAAAGGTTACAATAGTCCCGTCAGATGCGGTTGCGCTTTCGCCAACTGCAAGATTTGTTGTAAAAGCACCATCCAAACGAGAGGCGGTCCACAAAGTATTATCTGCCGCCCAAGGGTAACCATACAGCATACCAATGCTATCCAAAAAGCCTGAATAATGTCGGAAATCACTATCTACACGGCGTAGTTCAACCGCACCGCCCCTAACACAGAAACGACGGGAGTTTTTGGTAAGATATGCCTCCTCATAGCGATCCACCACTTTGGAATACATTTTTGCTACGGTGTAGAGTATATTGGATTTGGGAACAATGGTAAGAATTTTTTGATATGCCTCACGAGCTTCATCGTATTGCTTTTCCTCACACAGGATTGTACCCAAAGCCAACCACAAGCGAGCCAATACACTCTTAAATTCGCTGTTTTCGTAGCGAGGAATTTGTTTGTCGCGAATAAACTCGATTTTTGCTTTTCCACTCAAGGAATTCCCCTCGCGAATTGCGACAAACTCCATTACTTCCTCATTTTTGCCGCGTTCTGCAGCATCTCTGATGCGTTCAAAGAGGGCGTCGTTCTCCTTGCCCGGTATCCACCACCAACCACGCATCAGCACGTCGGCAAGGGCATGGTATTTTGCTTGCGATTCGGGCAGTTCTTCTACCTCGGCAAGCACGTCACGATAGATGACCTCAAAACCGTTTTTGCTGTTCTTAAACTTCCACGCCTTGAGCTCTTCTACCTTCTTCATTACACGCTGAACCAGCGTATCGTTCCAAGTTTCATTCATTGCACAAAGTTCCTTTCGAATCTTTTTTCTGCCATCGTGAAGCTGCCATTTGACCGTTCCAACCGAGGTGCGCATTCTATCGGCAATTTCTGCAATAGAAAGCCCCTCAAAATAATGAAGGTAGATAACGGTTCTAACCTTTTTGGAAAGCTTTTTGATGGTTTGGTGTAGTTCCTCATCCTCTTGGGAGCGCGCGTAAAGCTCGGCAGGATTTTGTGCCTGCTCTTCGGTAAGATTGAGGTTTTCGAGGTCCTCGAATGGCAAAAAGTCGCGGTAACGCCCCAGCATATTTAAGGCACAGTTTTTGGCGATGCGGCAGACCCAAGGAGCGAATTTCGATGGTTCCTGCAAGGTATCCAGCTTCATCCATGCCGTTACAAAAGCGTCCTGCGCGGCATCCTCAGCCATAAACTCTCTGTGCGTAACAGACAGTGCCGATGCAAGAACCGCCTTTTGATAACGCAAAACCAGCCCCTCGTAGGCATCTTGATTGCCTGCCAAGGTCAGCATTACCAAGGTTTCGTCATTTTGTTCTCGATAAAGCAATACGTGCTCTCCTTTCGTTGTTTTGGAAATTTCCATTTTTGAGCGCTTGTCTTTAAGACACAAAATGTGCCCGAAAGGTTGGGTAAAATGGAAAATTTTTTTAGTGGAACTTTGTTGCCCTTTTATTATAACATAAAATGAAGAAAAAAGGTGAAAAAGCAGAAAGAAAGAAACAACCATTGGTTGTTCCGCTTTGATTTTTTACTTTTTAGTGCAAGAGTTCTTGAAAGGGGTGTGGGGAAAACTTCTTGCAAGAAGTTTTCCCCACAAATCCTTTAATAAAACAATTCAATATTACGCTTGATGTAAGCCATAATTCTGCCGCGGATGTACTTTTGGTTGCCGAGAACAAAGTTGCGAATTTTTGCGGGCTCGCCGCGGTAATTTTCCATAATAAAAACGAAAGCCTTAACCATTTCGGTCTCTCCTGCCTGCTCCAGCGCACGCGCGATAGAAAGAACGGTTTCGGGAGTTGCGGTTTGGAGATATTCCCAATAGGAATCAACGTTCTTATCGGCCAAGTCGTAAAGCATCTTATAAGCGATGAGCGGACGGTAAACCTTGCGGTAGCCCAGCTTGAGCTCGTTCTCAAGAACGTCCTCACGCCACAACTCCTCAGGAGACTGGCTAACAGTTGTGAGCAAGAAGGACAAACGCTCGTTGGCAAACTTAAAGGTCAGATCATCGATGGAGATATTGCGCTTTCTTTGACGGTCAAAGAGAAAGAAGTTGGGCTCGGTGTCGCGGTTGAGCCAAAGATAGACGGCGATGAGTGCCGACAAAAGGAACATAAACACCGCAATGATAATACCCAGAACCTGCTTATAGGGCACGTCGGCGCGCGCGACCGGAATCGCCAAAATCAAAATGGCACCGACAAAGGATATAACGGCAGTAACTGCCATGATTGTAGGAAGATATTTTTTGAGAATTGAGGTCATATTTCATTATCCTTTCTTTTTACCTATAAGCGTACTCTTATTATATTATAGCATACGAAAATTGCGTTTGCAATAGATTTTTTCGCTTTTTTTAGCGGATTTTAGATTTTTGTTTTGCCGTTTTGCAACATATCTCTAATATGTGCTTGCGCGTGGGGAGTTTGACGAAGATCGCGAGCCGTTAGAAAGCACAATCTACCAACAGGATAGCGTACTTGCCAAGATTCGAGAGCATCAAAAAGCTCGTGCTCGGTCATTATTGTTTCATACGGCAAAGCTGCAAAGATTTCGTTCTTGCGCGGCTTTGCGGTAAAGGTCAAAAGTGCGTGTGCTTCCCTTACCTCTCGTAAGCTCCAACAAACGCGAGGGAGCCCAACAGAGTTTTCGCAATATTCCAAAAGATTTGAAACTTCGCCGGCATTGGCTTTGCAAACGAGAAGGAGCAAAAGCTTGTTTTGTTGTGCAACGCTTGAGAGCTCACGCATTAGTTGACAAAGCAACAAGTTGTCAGCATCGCGACTGTGCTTTGCGCTTTGCAAGCACTTATCAATATGATAAACCGATGGCGCAATAAAAGCAAAGTCGTTTGGTAATTGCAACACAATTTTGGGGCATCCGTGCTCTGCAAAATGCTCGACGGTCGCGGCGATCTCCTCGCTCCACACAGTGGCGTTTTGGGCAGTTGTATTGAGCAACAAATTTGCATTGAGAACGGGCGTGACATTATGAGGTAGATAGGTTGGAACAACTAAAGCGTCACACAACCACGCACCGCTCACAAACTCTTGCGGCGAAAGTGGCTTTTGCATAAGACCGGCGCAAATGTTTTTCCACGCGGTGGGGGTGGTCTCCTCTGTGGGGAGTTCTTTTAAGTTGAAGTATTCTTCCAAAATCGATGCGATCCAAGCTCGTGTGGAGTGCCCCTCTAAAAGCGGCAAAGAACGACAAATGGATAGAAAGCGGTCATAATCCGAGGCGCGCTCCCCTACCATTTCCTCTTTTTGACCGCAAAGGCGCAAGAGGGCAAGAAGCTCATCGCTCCAAAAAAGTTCTATTGGGTTTGTGATAGCACTTCTTTCAAAATATGCGGACGGCAAAATGCCATAATCCGGCAAAAAGGTATCAAAGGTCACGGCATTTGCCTCCTTTCTTTCTTCCTTTATTTTATTATACAATACCTTGCCCATTTTTTCAATAGCATTTTTTCGATTTTTTTCTCTCATTGTATAGACGAACCGCAAAAAATATGTTATACTATAGGTAGTTTTGGAAGAAAGGATCCTTCAGTTATGGATTTTAACACCTTTAGTCTGATATATCCGAATGAAACCTTGCGTAAAAAGCACGACAGCGGTGAATATGTTCCGGATATCGATCTGTTCACTCTGCAAGAGTTGGGGCTTCTTGAGGTCTTTAACCTCAAAAACCGCGATCTATCAGAGTTCTTTACAATGGATGCCGAGGTCATTCGCTACCGCATTGCCACATTTGACGATATGCTTCGTTGCGAGGCACTGACCGAAATGCTCAATAAGCTCGTGCCTGTTCTCAACGATATTATGGAGTTGCGCCGCCTGGAAGCGGATAGCGGTGACACAAACGATTATCTTTCAAGTATTACCGAAATCGAACTTTACGTTTCAAGCGTTAAGGTTCTGCACGAGTGCTTGACCGAAGTGAAAGGTCAGCTGAAAAGCCCTGCTTTCCTTGCACTCTCGGAATTGGTTACCACGCTTGCTGAAAGTACATACTATCGCGAACTGAATGAAAAACTGAACGAGCTGACGCGTCGCGTACGCGAAATTAAGAGTGTAACGGTTGGCGTCAACCTTGATGCACAGCTTCGTCCATCGTCGGCGGGCGTTCTCTCTATCAATGCAGAACCCTTCAAATCGGGTGACGCTTTGGATAAGATTTTGCGTCTTG
>SVQS01000108.1 GCA_015065205.1 Oscillospiraceae bacterium | reverse complement strand
TTTGTATGCCACACAAGTGTCAATTTGTTTTTATTGCAAGGCAAAACCCAAGGCCTCCGCCTTGGGTTTTGGTGTTTTTTATTGAGAGCAACTAAACAAAACGGTTTTGCTTTGCCTTCACCGTTACAATTGCAGTGAATAGCAAAACAGGTACCGTTCCAATCACCCAAAGCATCGCCTCGGAAGAACGGTTTGTGAAGATAGGAACCGGACTCGTATTCGCAAACTTTGTGGACGGTCAGTCGCGAAATACCCCCATAAAAGGTTCCCCATTTTATTTTCAAGCTCTCTTTTTTAGAATTTACCTTATTATACCACAAAACTGCGGATTTGTCAACGCTTTTTCAAAAAAGAGAGGATTGACGCCATCAAAAAGCATCCCTTACCAAAGGCCTTGGCTGTCAGGCTGACGATTGGTTTGCGAAATGCGTTTGTTTTTTTGCATCGCTTTGCAGATTTGGCAACCGCAACTATTATGAAACAACTTTCTTAAAAATCAGGGTCTCGGTAGGTCTCGCTGCGGCTCGTGTTACTTTTTAGCGACCAGGGTCTCGGTGGTCCCTGGGAGCTCGCGATAGCAAAAGCACACCCTTGCGGTGTGCACCGACCGTCTGTTGGTGCGTTAACAACTCTATTTAGGTAATTTTTGTGCGAGAGTTCTTGAAAGGGGTGTGGGGGAAACTTCTTGCAAGAAGTTTCCCCCACAATTTCTCTATTACTTTTCAATTACTGATTTTTTACTAAATATTCTCGCATATTTTTCCACGGGGAATTTGAAGCGGCGGTCGTAGGTAAGGAGACCGTTTTGCTCTTGCTCAACGTCGGTGAGCTGGGTGTAGCAAAAGGCGAAGAAATGCGGATTTTCGAGGATGGCATCGGTGAGTCCCTCAAGACGAGTGAAGAATTCGTCCTCGCTGAGTACGGACGCACCGTAGCCCCAACCTGCGTTGTCGTCATCCATTACCCAACGGATGCCGCCGTATTCGCTCATAAACACGGGCAGTTCGGTTTTATAAACCTGCAGCTCGGGCTTCATTCTCCAAAGCTGGTCGCGCGCAATGCCCTTGTCCATTTCGGCATAATAGGAACGGAAAAGCGCTGGATCTTGCTCGTAATCGTGAACGTCGTGCACGTCGGTTCTCGTCGTTGGGAACGATCCACTCGTTGCAACAACGGGACGCGTGGGGTCGATCGCCTTGGTGATATCGTAGATGCTATCGATAAGCGCGATGCTTTGCGAGCGTCCGTCTCTATCCCACGTCTCGTTGAAAGGACACCAGCCAATGACGGACGGGTGCGAGAAATCGCGTTCCATTTCTTCGAGCCACTCAGGCAGACAATTCTCCAAATTAGTAAAATCGGTGTGATCCATGCCCCAGTTGCCCGCCTCTGCCCAAACCATGTAGCCGAGCTTGTCAGCGTGGTAAAGGAAGCGAGGCTCAAACACCTTTTGGTGCAGACGTGCGCCGTTAAATCCGCAAGCCATCGAAGCTTCAATATCAAATTTCAGTGCTTCATCGGAAGGAGCCGTAATGACGCCCTCGGGATTGAAGCCTTGGTCGAGAACAAAACGACCGAACACCGTCTTGCCGTTGATCTGCAAGCCGTTCTCTTTGGTGAGCTTTACCTCGCGCAAGCCAAAGTAGCCGTTCATCACGTCTACCGCCTCACCCGACGTCAGCTCGAAAACAAGATCGTAAAGCCTGCCGTTGCCGCACTCCCAAAGGTGTGCTTCGGCAAGCTCGATTTCCATAACGGTGGTGGCAGATGCCATTTTGGTGGTGGCAGAACCCATCAGTTTGCCCTCATAATAGGCTTTTACGCACAACGTGTCGTCACTTTGCGTGCCAACCGTGGCGGTTTCGATGACAACCGACGGGCCCGAAATGTTGGGGTAAACCTTGTAAGAAAGAACGTGTGCCACCTCGACAGCCTCGAGCCAAACGGTCTGCCAAATGCCCGTGGTGCGCGTGTAGAAGCAGCCGTAAGAGTTCAGCTTTGTGGACTGCTTGCCCGCAAATTGCTTGCCCGAAAGAATGTCATCCTCGGCATAAATTGTGATGTAATTGTCCTTTTCGCCAAGCGCGTCGGTGATATCATAAGCAAAAGACGTGTAGCCACCCTTGTGCGGCGCACCTACCGACTTGCCGTTAACAAATACGCGCGTGGTGTGATCGCAGGCGTCGATGTGCAAAATCACACGCTTGCCGGCCCACTCTGCGGGAATATCAATATTTCTGCGATACCAAACCGCATTCATAAAATCGGTGTGTCCTATCCCTGACAGAACAGTCTCGGGCGAGAACGGAACGTTGATTTTTTGGTCGAGGCTGTCCCTTTCGTAAAACTTCGCCTCAAGTCCTACTTTGTCATTATCAATTTCAAAATCCCACACACCGTTGAGGTTCATCCACTGCTCGCGCAGTCTGTCGGGACGGGGATGCTCACATCTTGGAATGTTGTTCATTGTTTTTCTCCTTTGGGGATAATTTCAAATAATTTTCTGCGTTTATTATAGCATAAATGCGATACGGTGTCAAGATTGCGGAGAATATTTGCAGCATCACAACAAATTTGCACTTTCATCTTGACTTTTTCTTCTTTATATGATAATATGAAGATATTAAAAACAACCTCAAAAGGAGCAACCGTATGAAGATTTTTACATCCGTTCCCTCGGAAAACCTTTATTTTCAGGAAACAACCGTTGAAGCAGGCAACGCCCCCGAAAGAACCGAAATGGGCGTTATCAACGTGTTTGACGAGTTTGAATATCAAAGCATTTTGGGCTTTGGCGGCGCTTTTACCGAGTCAGCGGCTTACAATTATGCGCAACTCACCGATGAGCAGAAAAAGCTCTTTTTGGAGAGTTATTTCTCCCGCGAAAACGGCATCGGCTACAACTTTGGCAGAACGCATATCAACTCCTGCGACTTCTCGCTCGATGTTTACGCTTACATTGAGAGCGGCGACAAGGAGCTCAAAACATTTTCGCTCGAGCGCGACAAAAAATATATCATCCCCTTTATCAAAGACGCGCTGAAATATTGCGAGGATGAGCTCATTCTGTTCGCATCCCCTTGGAGTCCCCCTGCGTTTATGAAGGATAACGAAAGCGTTTTCCGCGGCGGTTCTTTGAAAGAGGAATACAAAGAGTGCTGGGCAAGATATTACGCAAAGTATATCAAGGCTATGGCAGAAGAGGGCGTTACCATTTCCGCTATCTCCATTCAAAACGAGCCCATCGCGCGCCAATCCTGGGAGAGCTGCTATTACTCCCCCGATGATGAGAGAGAATTCATTGAAAAATATCTCTCCCCCGTTCTTGATGACGAAGGTCTCTCCCACATCAAAATCATCATTTGGGACCACAACAAAGAGCGCGTTTATGACCGTACCAAGAAGATCTTCTCTTCCAAGGCGGTCGAGGATCGTGTTTGGGCGGTTGGCCACCACTGGTATTCGGGCAACCACTTTGACGGCATGAGACTTGTGCACGAAAAGTTCGGCAAGATTTTGCTCAGCACCGAGAACTGCGGATCTATTAACGAGGACCCCATCTCTCTTGCTGAAAGATACGGCAAAGAGCTTTGCGGCGACTTTAACAACTTTACCGCAGGACTTTGCGACTGGAACTTGCTCCTGAGCGAAAAAGGCGGACCGTTCCACAACCGTTCAGCAGGCACCACCGCGGTTGCGGGAATCGTTTTTGAGGACAAGGCGGCAGGCTGCCACGCTCCCATCCTTTACAACACCGAAACCAAGGAGCTTGTTTTCACCCCCATTTACTACTACATCGGGCATTTTTCCAAGTTCGTACAACGCGGAGCTGTAAGAATTGCCACCACAAAATATGCCGAAAACATCTACACGGTAGCATTTAAGAACCCCGACGGCAGCATTGTGCTTGTGATGATGAGCACCTCTCACCGCGAGCTCCCCGCCGTTGTAAGACACAACGACGTTTGCACCAAGCTCACAATGCAACCTCACTCGATGATGACGGTGATTTTGTAAGATTAAAAAAGTATAAAAAAAACAGACCGCAATGGTCTGCTTTTTTTATGCGATAAACAAATAAATCACATAGGAAAAGAACGGAACAAAAAGGAATAAAAAAGAAATCGCGACAGATATGATTTTTATGACGCGCTTTTGCGCGAATTTTACAGAAAAAGCCGCAAAAATCAATCCCACAAAGGTAAGCAAAACAATCCCCATTGCCAGAATTTCTACCCCAACGCCCCAAAAATCAACGCCGCTGCCGCCTTCTGCCACAATCTCCGCAAAATGAAGCTTAACATCTATCGCACCCGCAACTGCAAAATATATATCAAACAAAAAGATGGCAATCGTCAATATAAAAAGCACCCACGAAATCACTTTTTTCATATCATTCTCCTTTCTTGTTTCTGCTTTTATTTTAGCATGGCAGTGCTCTTTTTACAAGCCCGAACACATAAAAATTTATGCGGAGATGTGAAAATTTGAAGAGCAGTTTTTCATTGCTTATTCTCCTTTGCGGTGTTGATAGATGCTACCAAGATTCTTTTTATTTCCAAACAATCATTCAAAAGAGATTTTCCCATATCCTCAGATATATACTCTGACATAGTAAGTAGCTTCAACCAATATTCAGTTTCTGCGGTTTCCTTTAATGCGATGTGCATCTTTGAAACAAAATCAGCTTTGCTCTGACCGTAATTTGCTTCATTTATATTGGCACCAATGCTCGTACCACTACGGACAATCTGTTTGGAAATAATTGTTTCTTTCTTCGTCCTTATCAAATATTGATGAAGCTTTATAATACGAGAAGCAAAAGCAATAGATTTATCGATCAATAAATTCTCTTTCATAGCCACACCGCCTTTCTTGAATCTATTATATCATAATACTAAATATTTTTCAATATAAAATAAAATGCTTTTCGCCCGAAGGAAGAAAAGCTACCTTAATTATTCATTCTTCATCAGCGAAGCGACTTCATTCTTCATTATTCATTCAAAACCCGCTTAAGATAAATGAATAATGAATGATGAATGATGAATAGTGAATAATACAAACAAAAATCCGCCTTCTTTCGAAAGCGGATTTTGTTTGGCCCCTCCATAACGTGCTTGCGCGTTTTTGGACATCAAACCATGCGACAAACTTCGAGCCTTACGGCTCTCGTTTTGTCCGCGCCCTTTGGCGCGCATGGTGGAGCGTTCGGGTGCAGCAGGGGGAGTCAACGAAAAAGGCACGCCGCTGGCGTGCCTCTTCGTTGAGTTGCCCCAACAATTTCGAACTTTTGTCATTCTAATATTCATTATATGTAATCATTTATATCAACTAAATTCATACTATCTGACATATTGATTAAATCTCTCAAGATAGGTATATGCCCCGCACCATAAAGCACGACAATCCTATCATGCTCTTTTGCAACACTCTGCAAATTAGAAAAAATACATAGATTTCTAAAGTACCACTCAGAGAGACACTTTGATTCAAAGTAGTCTCCATTACGATTTTGAGAATTAATATCGAGATACATATTTGCATCATGTGAAACATACTGCCTACTATTAATAAATCTACATTTCTCCTTGATATCGTTAATTTCATCAAGCTTTTGCAAATAATTAAGTCTGGGCAAAATCAACTGCATATTTTCGGAATTGACCATATCGGCATTCAAAGGAAAAACCTTATCAATTGGATACAAAAAATCCAACCCCGCATTAACAGCAATGCGCGCCCCCAAAGAAAATTGTTCCCGTGAAAATTCTTTTTTCCAAATTCCATCCGATAAGAAAATTTTTTCACCGTATTTTTCTTTATCTAATTCCACGGCAACAGCGAAGGGGGAAAATTTTGATACAGCATATGATAAATCATCAAGCTGTCTTTGTATTGTGTCTGCTGAAAAGTCAATCTTTTCTTCAAAAAAATGAAAAATTCCAAAAAGTAAAATATCAGTCAATTTTCTCACCGTCCTTTTCAGACTTATTATATCACATAACCATAAAATTTTCAATATTTTCTCGCAAAGTCGCAGGTTCGAGACCAAAAGGTTCAATAAAAGGTGCAATGGTGAAAGCGGGTTGTTTTTTACCCCTAAAAACACGAAAAAGAGAAAAAACTCTTACAGCGACACCCTGTGATTAACAAAATTGACGCAAGCGTCAATTTGGCATATTTTTCTTACGTCGCTCGACGCGCCGTATTTTGCAAGCAAAACCGAAAAATTCGCCGTCAGTGCCTCCCTTCGGTCGGCTCCGTCTGTTTCAAATAGGTGTCGCTGGGGCGAGGACAGCGGGGAAAAGAGGCAAAACCAAAAAGGAGTCCGTTTGGACTCCTTTTGGTTTTGGCTCCCCCTGCTGGACTCGAACCAGCGACACCCTGATTAACAGTCAGGTGCTCTACCGAGTGACAGTGTGTGTCACAAAAATATTCTTTTTATATGTGGACGCAGGAATTTATCCTGCGTCCCTCTTATCACTCGCATTGAATTTCTTCCGTTTCTTCTGCTCTGCAAAAGAACTGCTCATAGGTGGAATTAAAGAAAATCTTAATCTCATATCCTTTT
>SVQS01000107.1 GCA_015065205.1 Oscillospiraceae bacterium | reverse complement strand
TGACTTTCTTGCGTTTTTTTCTAAAAAAAGTTAGAGCCAACCCCTCAGTCTCGCATTCGCTCGACAGCTCCCCTTGCACAGGGGAGCCTTTCTTTTGTACAAATTGCTGATTGAAACTTTTTAAAAAGGTTTGTCAGTAGCCTGACCTTCCCCTTGAGGGGAAGGTGTCAAATCCTTCTTGTGGATTTGACGGATGAGGTGTAGGATGCGGAGCATCCGTTTGATTCTTTGTGTAATTTGTGGTAAATTCAACGAAATATAAAAAGCCCCGCACTCGGCGGGGCAAAATTTTATCTGTGAATTTTAACCAATTTTTCCACATTCACCGCCAAAGCCTCAACGAGAGCGTCAACGTCCTCGGTGGTGTTGTAGTGGCTAAAGCTGATACGCAAAGCACATTCGGTCTCGTCCTCGGTCGCGCCAAAGGCGAGGAGTGCACGGCTGAGCTTTTTGGAGTGTGTCGAGCAAGCCGAGCCGCCCGAAACACAGATTCCGCTCTCAGAGAGCGCGTGTACCATCGTTTCACTCTTGATATCGGGGAGCGATAGGGAAAGAATATGAGGCGCGCGTGCACCCGTGGGAATGTGCAATTTTACAGGGAGTGGCGAAAGCTTTTCCTCGGCATAGGTTCTGAGTTGTAGCAAGTGGGGAAGATGTGTGTTCAAATTGGCAGATCCGTACTTTGCCGCCGCGCCAAAGGCTGCGATGCCGAGCACGTTCTCGGTTCCCGAGCGGAATCCGCCCTCTTGACCGCCACCAAGCAAGGTGGGAACGATATCTCGGCGTTTCAGTGCCGCCGGGGAAACGTAAAGTGCGCCCACGCCCTTGGGAGCGTGAATTTTGTGACCGCTGATAGTTACAAGGTCAGCCTTGATTGTCTCCGGAGTGAAACGGCATTTCAGGTATCCCTGTACCGCATCGGTGTGTGTTACAATATCGGGGTTTTGTGCCTTTGCCAAAGCAAATGCGCGTTTTACATCATACATGGCACCCGTTTCATTGTTTACCATCATGATAGAAACAAGAAAAGTGCGAGCGTTGAGAGCATTCTCATAAGCGTTCCAATCCAATTCGCCACCGCGCGTGGGGATGCGAACGATCTCAAAGCCGTCCTTCTCGAGTGCGAGCATAGCGCTCTCCACGCCGGGGTGCTCGGAATCTGTTGTAATAATGCGACCGCCGCGGCGACGTTCTTTGGCATAGGCTGTGCCGAGAATAGCCAAATTGTCGGCTTCACTTCCACAGGAAGTGAAGATCAACTGTTCGGGACGGAGAAGACCGCGAAGCCCTAATGTTGCTGCAATTTCGCGGCGAGCATCCTCAACCAGCTTTCGCGCTGCCTGGCCGGCGGGATGCAGAGAGGAAGGATTGCCAAAAGTCCCCATCGCTTCAGTAATTTTGACCTTTGCCGCATCGCACAAAGGAGTGGTTGCGCTGTTGTCAAGATAAATTTGCTTCATAAAACCTTTCAGCGGAAGGTGAAAGCGGCAATGATCGCTTCTACGTCCGCGCGATTTGCTTCAAAATTTTGGGGCAGAGCAGTGTAGGTTAGGTTATAAATCATACTCTTATAACCGATAATGATCTGCAAATAACGGTAAGTTACACCGCCAACGGTGTATTCGTATTCATATTGCAATGCTTTGCCGCCGCCAAAGGTAGTCTCTTTTGCATCAAGGCGCTTGTAGAGAGTGCCCGAGGTGGTTTTCATTATTTCCTCGCTCTTTTCAAAATACCCTTCAACGCTGATCCCCTCGCTCGAGGGAAGATAGGGAACTACACTGACAAAAGAGCCGTCAGGAGCGGTTGCGGCATAAACGTTGCTTGTTTCGTTGGGAGACCAAGATTCGGGAACAAAAAAGAGATATTCCACCTCATCACCCGAGGCGATCTTCATACCTGTGGGAGCATTTGCATCGGTGGGGAAGTTTTTGATAGCATCGGTGGGAGTGTATTCTTTGCCGAAAGCGAAATTCTCAAGCATCTTCTTCACATCGTCCATACAATAGGTGTAGAGATCCTCGGTTGCGGTAAAGGAGAAAACATAAAAACGATTGTCCTTCTCTGCAATGATGTGTAAAAAGTGTGTGACCTCTCCCGCAACATTTGCACAGTGGTGGTATTGACGGGCATTGGCACCGCCAAGCGTGGTAGCAATGCAGTCCTCGTTATAGGCTTTCACCTCTCCCGTTGCCATCAATTTTGTTTGAGCAAGAAGGTTTTTTTCAAAGTAATAACCGATGCGGGAAGTGTTTTCGTCAAGTGCCGACAATTCTGTGGAGAGTGTTTCGTCAATGGGATATTCGGCAACGCTTACGGCAGATTGTTGCATCACGTTGTAATAAGCGCCTGAGATGCCGGGCAGAATTTTAAGGCTCCACGTAGTGGGAACATAAAGGCGATAGGTTGCACCGTAAGCAGTGGCACTTTGCATTCCCTCGGGAACGAGTGTCTCTTCCTTTGCGGCGCAGGAGACGGTTGCAAATAATGCGGCAAGGAGCAAAAATGCCGCAAAAATGCGCAAAATCATTCGTTTTTTCATAGTAAAGGACCTTTCAAAAGGGAGTTAAGCTTCAATTCTTGCAATCATATTTTTGCCGACAGCGGCAACGTGATCGAGAGCGGCAGGGATGAGTTCATCGGGGAAGCGGTCATAGTAGTAACCGCCAATTTCAAAATTGAGCGTGCCCTCGTACTTGATATCGCGCAGAGCATCGGCAATACCGTTCCAATCCATCGGATTTGCAAAATCGTAAGGAGCGGTGTGGTTATCGCGCGCACCGTCTACCTCGTGCGCATGAATCAGTTTGACTTGACTACCGAGCTTGCGCAGAGCACCTGCGGGAGTATCATTCGTGTCACCACCGGTCAGAACAAAGTGACCGAGGTCGGGGCAAGCGCAGAAGCAGTCGTCATCAACCAATCCGATGTATTCAAGAATTTCCTCAGGGCGAGAGCAAACGCAGGGGCGAATAATGCTTTGCGAATCCATACCCCACATATTCTCCATACCAACCTTTACGTTGTACTTTTTGAGGTAGGGAACAAGCTCCGAGAAAAACGTTCTGTTGAGCTCGCGGCATTTGTCAAGCTGCTCGTCAAACAGTCTGCCTTGGATGTTGAGGGGGTGAATGACGATGTAGGGTGCGCCCAAAACACTCGTTGCAATAATCGCGTTGATAGTGGTTTTCATTATATCCGCACGCAATTCACCGGTATATACACCAACGGGGCCAAAAGCGGCGTGTGTTTGCCCAATGGTAATGCCTGCCTCGTCGGCATAGCGGCGAATTTCGGAGTAGTAGGCAACAACCTCTTCCCCACTTCTTTTGGAATTGGGACGAGCGTCCATTTGCTCGCGGTTTCCAATCCAGTCATCAATATTGTAGTCGGCTGCACGAATACCTGCATCTCGCAACAATTCAAACATCTTTTTTGCACCAAAACGAGCTTCCAGGGCCCAAGTACTAACGCTAATCAACATAAGTTCGTCCTCCAATGCTTTTTTGTTCATTATAGCACTTTTGAGGGAGTGTGTCAATAGAATAAGATATAAATTAAAAAATAAAAAACTTTTCAAACACGGTTGACAAATTCAAAAAGTTATGCTATACTACATAGGAATGACGATGACAAAGAACTCCGTAACAGAAATTCTTGCAGAGAGTGCGCGGTTGGTGCGAGCGCATAGAGAGTAGGTTATTGGGGATCACTTTTGAGTCGGTGCGGTGAAGGGGAGAACCTCTGCGTAGCTGCATCCGTTTGCTCGCGTTAAGGGCTGGGGATAGAGATAAGTCCCAAGAGGTGCGCCGCAAGGCGAAGGTGAGTGGTACCGCGGAGCTTTCCGTCTCACAGCGAATGCTGTGGGGCGTTTTTTGTTTCCCATGGCACAAAGCAGTAAAACAATCCGCAAGGATAGAAAATAATGGAGTGATAAAAATGGCAAAGGATTACACAAGCACACTCAATCTGCCCACAACCGAATTCCCGATGCGTGCGGGTCTTCCGCAACGCGAGCCCGAAACGGTTAAGTATTGGGAATCCATCGACCTGTACAACAAGATGCAGGAAAACGCAAAGGATAAACCGCTCTACATTCTGCACGACGGTCCTCCTTTCTCCAACGGCAATATCCATATGGGGCACGCACTCAATAAGATCCTCAAGGATTTTATCAACAAGTCCCACGCAATGTCGGGCTATCGCGTACCCTTTACTCCCGGCTGGGATAACCACGGTATGCCCATTGAATCTGCCATCATCAAGCAGAACAAACTCAATCGTAAGAGCATGTCCATTCCGGAGTTCCGCAACGCTTGCCACAAGTTCGCACAGGACTTTGTTGACAAACAAATGGAACAATTCATTCGTCTCGGTGTCGTTGCCGATTGGGAACGCCCCTACCTGACAATGGATAAAACCTTCGAGGCACGTGAGATTCGCGTTTTCGGAGAAATGTATAAAAAGGGCTACATCTACAAGGGACTCAAGCCCGTTTATTGGTGCCCCAACGATGAAACCGCATTGGCAGAGGCAGAGATCGAGTATCAAACCGACCCCTGCACCTCTATCTATGTCAAATTCCAAGTGAAAGATGACCAAGGCAAGCTGGCCGGTATCTGCGATATCAGCAAGACCTACTTCATCATCTGGACCACCACCACTTGGACTCTCCCCGGCAACCAGGCAATCGCACTCAACCCCGAGGAAAGCTATGTAATTGTTAAAGCCGACAACGGCGAGTGCTACATCGTAGCCGAGGCTCTTTGCGGCAAAACGATGCTTGAGGGTGGCATTGAAAGCTACGAGATCCTTGACCGCCGTGCGGGTAAGGAATTCGAATATATGACCGCACAGCATCCCTTCCTTGACCGTGACAGCCTTGTAGTAGTTGCTGATTACGTCACCATGGAAAGCGGTACCGGTTGCGTACACACCGCAGGCGGCTTTGGTGCCGACGATAATATCACCTGCCGTCGCTACGGTCTGCCTCCTCTCGTTCCCGTAGATGATAGAGGATACCAAACCGAAGAAGCAGGCAAGTTTGCAGGTCTGCGTTATGATAAGTCCAACGAAGCGATCCTCGCAGATATGAAAGAGACGGGTGCTTTGTTTGCATCCGCCGAGATCGAGCACGAGTATCCGCACTGCTGGAGATGTAAGAATCCCATCATCTTCCGCGCAACGCCTCAGTGGTTCTGCTCGGTAGATGCTTTCAAGGATGCAGCCGTTGAGGCTTGCGAAAAGGTAGAATGGCTCCCTGAGTGGGGCGGAGATCGCATCAAGCAAATGGTGAGAGAGAGAGCAGACTGGTGTATCTCCCGTCAACGTCATTGGGGTCTGCCCATTCCCGTATTCTATTGCGACTGCTGCAAAAAGCCCATCTGCAACGATGAGACTATTGAGCGCGTAGCCAACCTCTTTGCTGAAAATGGCTCGAACATCTGGTACGAAAAGAGTGCCGCAGAGCTTCTTCCCGAGGGCTTTGTATGCCCCGAGTGTGGCGGCAAGACCTTTACCACCGAGACCGACACCCTTGACGGTTGGTTCGATTCCGGTTCTTCGCATTTTGCTGTAATGGAGAATAACCCCGAGCAGCGTTGGCCATCCGATATGTATCTTGAGGGTGCCGACCAATACAGAGGTTGGTTCCAATCCTCGCTTTTGACGGCTGTCGGTTCTACGGGGGTTGCACAAGCTCCCTATAAGACCGTTCTTACCCACGGTTGGGTTGTTGACGGTGAGGGCAAGGCAATGCACAAATCCTTGGGTAATGTTATCGTTCCTTCAGATATCGTTGCAAAGTATGGCTCTGACCTCGTTCGTTTGTGGGTAGCATCCTCCGATTATCGCGTAGACGTCCGCGTTTCCGATGTTATCTTTAAGCAACTCTCTGATGCTTACCGCAAGATCCGTAATACCGTTCGTATCCTCATTGCAAACCTCAACGATTTCAACCCCGATACCGATGCCGTTGCATTTGATGACCTTTATGAAATCGACCGTTGGGTTATCTCTGCAATGAACGATTTGACAAAGACCGTTAAAAATGCATACGATACCTACGAATTCCACGTGGCATATCACGCGATCAACAACTTCTGCACCACCGAGCTTTCCAAACTTTACGTTGATATCACCAAGGATCGCGTTTACACCGGCAAGACCACAGGTGCTCCTCGCAGAAGTGCACAGACCGCTATGTATTTCGTTCTGTCGGGACTTGTTCGTCTTTTGGCTCCTATCATCTCTTTTACCGCAGAGGAAATGTGGCAGGCAATTCCGCACAAGGCAAGTGATAAGTGCGAGAGCGTATTCCTCAACGATATGCCCGCATACGATGAAGCACTCTGCTTCTCGGATGTAGCAGAGAAGTGGAACAAGCTCTTCGAGCTTCGTGATGACGTTATGAAGGCACTTGAGATCGCACGCGCAGAAAAGCTGGTTGGTAAGTCTCTTGAGGCGAAGATTACAGTTTACACCAAAGATGAAGAGGTGCTTGCACTCCTCAACTCCTTTGGAAATGAACTGACTACCGTATTCATCGTTTCGGGCGTTAAGGTCGAAGCTACCGATGCCCCCGAGGCTGCCTACTGTGGTGAGGAAAGTCAGCTCGCAGTGCTCGTAGAGCCTGCCG
>SVQS01000106.1 GCA_015065205.1 Oscillospiraceae bacterium | reverse complement strand
TCAAGAAATACACTATTCGGTAAATCCTGTTTGAGCTGTTGGCACACAGTTGTTTTTCCAACTCCCATAGTGCCACCAATCATATATAAAGTTTTCATCATTCACACCTACAAATTCTTATTTATCGGTGAGTTTATTATATCATATTTCTATGAACGTTTCAACCGATTTGCCTTTTCTTTGCTTCCTCCGATGCAAATTTTGAGGGCTGACGATTCTTTTTCGTCAGCCCTCGCTTTTTATCATCTCGACAAATTGGATTTTGTCTATTTTTCAAGATAGGTCGGATAACGCTTCTTATCTTCTTCCGTAATCTCACGAACAACACGACAAGGAACGCCAACCGCGATAACATTTGAAGGAATGTCTTTCGTAACGACGCTTCCTGCTCCTATCACAGCATTATCCCCTATAGTTACACCGCCAAGAACAATGACACCTGCGCCAAACCAAACATTATTGCCAACGGTAATAGGCAACGCGACTTCAAGTCCTTCGTTTCGCTGTTCAGCATCCAATGCATGTTCTGCTGTTGTGAACAAGCAATTGGGCGCAATAAAAACGTGATTGCCAAAGCGAACCTTTCCGCCGTCTAATATCTGACAATTATGATTTGCAAAGAAATAATCGCCTACAGAGGTATTATATCCATAATCACACCAAAACGGTGTATTGACCGTAACCTGTTCTCCCATAGAACCAAAAATCTGCTTCAAAATCTCACTCTGTGCTTGGCGGTTTGAAGGTGCTATTTGATTAAACCTATGGCACAAATCATTGCATCTGCCTATTTCGTTCAGTAATTCTTCGTCATAATTGGCGTTGTATAGATAACCCGCCGCGGCTTTTTCTTTTTCAGTCATTTGTTACCTCGTCAAATTCTTATTTATCGGTGAGTTTATTATATCATATTTCTATGAACGTTTCAACCGATTTGGCTTTTCTTTGCTTCCTCCAACGCAAATTTTGAGGGCTGACAGATTATTTCTGTCAGCCCTCAGCATTTATTTGAGTTTTCCCAATTTTGCCGTATTTGCGATAACGATCAGCGAGCTTTGCGCATCAAGCTCCTGCTCGGGATTAACATTGACGTTGACCGTTTCACCCTTTTTGATGGCAACGATATTGAAGCCGTATTTTTTGCGGAGATTCAATTCGATCAAATTTTTACCGCACCATTCGTCCTTCACGTCGATCTCCACCATAGACACATCCTTTGACAGAGAGATCATATCGATAAAGCCCGAGCTGATCAGATTTTTGGCAAGACGGATTCCCGATTCATTCTCAGGAAATACCACTTGATCCGCGCCAACACGAAGCAGGATCTTTTGGTGCATCTCGTTGGCACATTTTGCGATAACGGTCTTAACGCCTGCCTCCTTGCAAAGCGTGACCGCCATGACGCTCGCCTCAAGATTGCTCGCCATGCAAACGACAACGGTATCAATATTGCCGATCCCAAGGCGGGAGATAACCTCCGCATCGGTGACATCGGCGCACTTGCACACGGGCAGATATGCCGCCGCATCGTTGACGATCCTTTCCACGGTATCGACGGCGATGACCTCCATACCGTTCTCTACGAGCTCTCTTGCCACAGCCGTGCCGTATCTTCCAAGTCCAAAGACTGCGTATGTTTTCTTCGCGTTCATTACTTCTCTCCTTATCCTATACTGATATCTTCCGTCGGCTCGGAAATGACATTCTGACTTTCATTTTTGCTGCCAAGCGCCACCGCAAGCGAAATGGGGCCGACTCTGCCGAAATACATGGTTGCGATGATAATGAGCTTTCCGAAGGTGTTCAGCGTTGCCGTCAGGTTTCTTGAAAGTCCGACGGTTGCGGTTGCGCTGACCGTTTCGTAAACTGCGTCAAGGGCGGATGCGTTGCTTGTTGCCATCAAAAGCACGGTTGATGCGGCGCAGATCGTAAGAAAGGTTACCGCCACGGCAACTGCCTTTTTCACCGACCCTTCGGAAATGCGGCGGCCAAACAGGGTTGCACTATTCTTATTACGTATCGTAGCAAGCGCCGAGCAAGCAAGGACGGCAATGGTTACGGTTTTCATACCGCCCGCCGTTCCCACGGGTGAGCCGCCGATAAGCATCAGGATGATCGATACGGCGGCAGAGGCGTTTGTCAGATTCTCTTGCGGAACCGAAGCAAAGCCGGCCGTTCTCGTCGTAACCGATTGGAAAAAGGATACTTGAATTTTATCAAAGAGAGACATCTCCCCGATGGTCAACGGGTTGGCGTATTCAAATATAAATATGAGGATCCCACCGATCAGAATAAGTCCTGCGGTAACGGTGATCGCGATCTTTGCGTGCAAGGTCAGATGCCTGAATATCCTGCGGTTCTTGGGCGAACGGCTCTTGACCACGCGAAGCACGTCCCACCATACGATATACCCCAGACCGCCGAGAATGATGAGCGCCGAGGTGACGATATTGATCAAGGGATTCGTAGCGTAATTGCAAAGGCTGTTTTCCGCAATAATGTCAATACCTGCGTTACAGAAGGCGGAAACCGAATTGAATACCGATATCCAAATGCCCTTTGCTCCAAACTCGGGAACGAATACGAGCATATAAAGAGCTGCGCCGATCCCTTCGATGATAAGCGTGCCGAACAGCACGTTCTTAACGAACTTGGCAAGCCCCGACATCGTATTGAGATTGAAGGCATCCTGAATGAGCAAGCGGTCACCAATGCCCATCTTTCTGTTCAAAAGAAGCATCAGTCCCGACATAATGGTGATGATACCAAGACCGCCGATCTGTATCAAAAGCAGAATGACGATCTGCCCAAACACGCTCCATGTGGATACCGTGGGAAGCGTAACAAGACCCGTTACACAGGTGGAGGTGGTCGCCGTAAAAAGCGCATCGAGGTATGGAACAGCATCCCCCGTGGCAGAGCTGATCGGCAACGCCAAAAGCCCGCTTCCCACCAAAATGGTCACAAGAAAGCTGAGCAATATGATCTGCGTGGTTGAAAGCGTGAATTTCTTTTTCCTCACCATAAGATTTTCCTCAAAAAAGCATAAAGAAACCAACGTTCTCTGCAGTCAGCTGGTTCCTTTTATCATGATTCGTTTTTGTAATTATATCACATTTCGCTGCTTGTGTCAACACTCGTCTTCCGCAAAGCAGTTACATACAACGATCACAAGCCTTTGACACCAAAGGTATATAATCGCGATCGGTCCAGATCAACGTCGTGCATACGGATCGCTCTGATCTCAGGATCATCATAGGTCGTGTAATAATAGATCCCGCTGTCCGCGTTGCAGCAGCTGCTATAGCGCGTGTATTCAAACCCGTCCGCGGCCCGCACGCACCCCTTCGGCATCGCAACGGCATTCAGAATATGAAAAAACTGACTCACGTCTGATCTTTCGTTATGCTCCGACACCGCATTCTCCTTGACAAAAAGAGCCCTGATGAACCGTGACGCACTGGAATAATCTCCGGGCAATCCCAGCGCACCCATTCCCAAGCTATAATTCTCCATAGGGATGCCTTCGCGGAATCGGGAGGCCGCGTGACCTGCGCTCAGCCCCATATAATGGCTTGCGTTTGTATAGTGAAATGCAAAGGGAGGATTGTTTGTCAGGACCTCAAAGGGGTCATCGTATATTTTGATCCCGTCCTTCAAGGGCTCTGCGACGATGCTGCATTTTTTGTCGCTGATCATCCAATGCAACGGAGATAACGGAAGCTGCGCACTAAAGTCTATATTGACCAAATTGATCTTGTCGAGAAGCGCTCTCGCGTCATCGACGCATGCGCACCGAGCCAAGATCCAAGGAATAAACTCAAAAGGAGCAACATTGTCCCGCCCCCTTGCAAGGTGCCTGTAGACGGCATTTCCGGGAAAGCTCAGGCCCACCATAGAGAGCCCCCTCTCGTTCGTAGCCTCATAGTACAGCGGAAAGTCATCGACAACAGCAGCCATACCGATCATCGCGTAGTGCGCCCTTATCGGCTGCTCGCAACGCATATTTATTTCATAATTCCGCGGCGTGATCACCACGTTTTCGCCGTATCCGCAATGAAGATCCAGATTTCTGCCAAAATAAAAAGCATCGCTTCTATAACAAACAGCAGTACACACACGAACCACCTTGCCTCGTTTTATATTTGAGAAAGCCTCTGAAAGCACGATATGTAAAATCACCGCCAAGTGCATGACGGTGATTTTTGAAATTCAGTTGAACGATGGCGCGTGCGTCTCGCCCGTGGCAAAGGCATTCGGCCCGGGATCTGACATAGAAAAATACATTTTTGCCGCCTTGGTCGTGCCAAAATCGCGATTGGAGCCTGTTTCCTGCACCTTGTTGAAGGCATCGCGGAACATCTGATTGTGCGCTTCCTCGCGATTGAGCAGAAAATCAATGGTCTCTCTGACCCGCTTGTCCTCGATCTGTCGGTAAAGATATTCGTAAACCACCTTTGCTCTCTGCTCGGATGCGATGTTGGAAAGCAGATCGGCACACAGGTCACCCGTGACAGTAACGTAATCTGCCGTCCAAGAGTATCCCGAGGAATTGATGAGCCCGGGGTTAAGACCAAGCAGAACGTGCGTCTGGACCTCGCCTGCCTGCACCCTTGTTGCATCCACATCGTGACCGTTGAGCAGATGGATGGTCTGCGCCACCATTTCCATGTGGCCAAGCTCCTCGGCAGCAATATCCAGGAAAAGATCCTTGATCTCGGGATCCTTGATCCTGAAGCTTTGCGACATATACTGCATGGCCGCCTTAAGCTCGCCGTTCCCGCCGCCAAGCTGCTCCTGAAGCAAAACGGCATACTGCGGATTCGGTCTTTCGACCCCTACGGGATGGAACAACATTTTTTCGTGTTTGAACATATATACCTCCGTTTTTGGGCGTTCACTGTTATTATTGCCCCAAAACACAGAAAATTATCGGCGGCGGTGCACAAATGGCGCTAAAATATTACAAGGGCTGACGAAACCGTCAGCCCTTGCTGCTTGATCTATCAATAAAAGAGCCTTTTGGGCCGTGGAATTTCCCGGCTCCTCCGTGGGCGACCCTTTGTGTGCTTATCCCTTCTCCGCTTCGGTGGGCGGATGCGGCTGTTTTTGATATTTTTTCACGAGAGCATCATACTTTTCTTGGTACCGTTCTGCCTTTTTGGCATCCTCCAGCGCCTTTGGCATACCCTTGCCGAGTACACCGAAAAAGTCCTCTCCCCGAAAAACGCCCTCCAATCCCCTTTCCACCTGCGGCATATGCGCCTTCAGCCACGCAAACTGCCCAAAGGTGAAAAAATGATGCGGTATAAACAGCTCCGTCACACCGCGGCACGCAGCCAGGAGCTCCAGATAATACGCGCTCTCCTCATCCTTGATCACATCGAGATGCAGTGTGCGCAGGTGCGGCATCTCCTTCAAAAAAGAAAGATCCTTTACGTGCATTTTAGAGGAAAAGGAGCTAAATCCATTACAGCCGAGCAGCTGCAGCTCTTCCACCCCGCTGCCGGCAAACACCGAAAGATCCGCGACCTTGTAATAATCCACAAGCGAAAAATGCTTCAAACTACCGTTTTTCTTCACGTCCCAAAGCCGCTCCTGCTTGGTGTTCCAATACATCTCCACCGAAACGAGCGCGCCGCAACGCTCTAAAGGTGTCAGATCAAAGCTCCTGCTGTGCTTGGCAATCAGCTCCAACGATACCACAAAGGCGCAGATCTGATCCACAAGATACGCCAGCTCCTCCTGTGTTTCAAATTTGATTCTGATGCGCTTCGGTCTTGCCGCACCGATGTATGCTTCAAACTCGCGCAAATGGTAGTAGCACTCTTCCTCAAGCTCCTCGGCCGCCACATCGGAAAAGCAAATGAGACAGTCGAATTTCTCGTCGTTTCTGTCATAGGTCTTCCCGTCACAAACATATATAAGAGATCGCACCGGCCACGCCCCCTTCCTTCTTTTTTATCATATCACAATCATTCCCTTTGTTCAAGTGCCCCGGCGCACATTCCACGCAAAGAAACCCGAAACTATTTTTTTGCGCAACCACTTGACACGCCCCCGAAAATATGATATAATGCTATTCGCGTTCAAATGGAGGCGTAGCTCAGTTGGTTAGAGCGCACGGTTCACATCCGTGAGGTCGAGAGTTCGAGCCTCCCCGTCTCCACCAAAACGCAAAGCACCCCGAAAGGGGTGCTTTTGTTTTGAGACGGGGGGGCGAGAACTCTCTCGGTAAAGCTTGACGGTTTTGCAACGCAAACGGCGGCAAACGCCGCCGAGTCGGGCTTTACCGCTTCGCCTCAGGCGAAGCAGACGAGCACTCCCCGTCTCCACCAAAACGCAAAGCACCCCGAAAGGGGTGCTTTTGTTTTTGAGGCGGGGGGGCGAGAACTCTCTTGGTAAAGCTTGACGGTTTTGCAACGCAAACGGCGGCTCTTGCCGCCGAGTCGAGCTTTACCGCTTCGCCTCAGGCGAAGCAAACGAGCACTCCCCGTCTCCACCAAAACGCAAAGCACCCCGAAAGGGGTGCTTTTGTTTTTGAAACGGAGGGGCGAGAACTCTCTCGGTAAAGCTTGACGGTTTTGCAGCGCAAACGGCGGCTCTTGCCGCCGAGTCGAGCTTTACCGCTTCGCCTCAGGCGAAGCAGACGAGCACTCCCCGTCTCC
>SVQS01000105.1 GCA_015065205.1 Oscillospiraceae bacterium | reverse complement strand
CGTAGGCATACTTGAAATAGTAAGTACCAAACGCGGTGGTAGTACAATAACCAATCATGAAGAGTGCCATCGAAACAGCGGTAACCATAAGCTGGTCGTTACCGATAAGGGCGCGCCAAAGGTCTTTGAGGGTTGTTCTCTCCTCTTTTTCGAGGCGACTTCTATCTTCTTTAACGCCAAAGAGCGTAACGCTTTGGAATACCCACATAATGAGCGCGCAAATAATAGCGAAAATGAAATAAACGTCACGGTCGCTCATGTTCAAGAAGGAGAACATAGAGGGAACGTTGAGATAGATCAAAACCATAGAAAACATACCAACGTTGGCACAAATTCTTGCGAATGCCCCCACACCCTCACGCACCTGTTGATCCTTGGAGATAGCGGGCATCAGCGACCAATATGCAATGTCGTTGAGAGAGAAGAAAATGCTGAAAAGCAAATATGTGACGCCAAGGAGCACGATGTGCGCTGTCTCGCCCATACGAAAATTATGGAACATCAGTACAGAAAGAATACCTGTGCCAATCATACCAATGAGGATCCATGGCTTGAATTTGCCCCATTTTGTTTTGGTACTGTCAACGACAGCACCCACAAATGGGTCGATAACAGCATCAAAGATGCCAAACAGCGTTAGCATAATACCAATGACGGCAAGTCCGCCATCCGAGAAGCCGACTACGTCGGTCAAGTGCACCAAAAGGTACATACTGACCAAGGAATAGAGTGCGTCTCTGCCCACGGTTCCCAAGCCAAAGCATATTTTGTTTCGTTTCATTTGTTTATCCATTGTTGTTTGTTCCTTTCTCATTTTCAATCTTTTGAATCAGATACAAGGTGCTTCCCCAATCGCCTAAAATGCGCAGGGATGGATGATAGCCCGTTCCGCTATACTGCATAAAGAGTGGAATACCCGATTGCAAACCTGCCCCCGAGACGGTATAGGACTCCTCCCCGTCCTTCATTGAAAAATGGCGGTTGACAAAGCGCAAAATCGGTCCGTCAGCCTTGAGCGTAATGGGAAAGACGTGCTTGATAAGCGAACCGAAGCGCGAGATTTTGAGGCATTGCTCAACCGATTGCATGGTATAGACGGCATCACGCTCGGTGTTCAGCACACGCAAGGTGTCACGCGCAGGGCTTGTGTGATAGTC
This sequence comes from Oscillospiraceae bacterium, assembly GCA_015065205.1. GTDB lineage: Bacteria > Bacillota > Clostridia > Oscillospirales > CAG-272 > UMGS1865. Next base: position 5,567 of record SVQS01000105.1, on the reverse strand, counting down.
GAGGTTGTAAACTGCCGCTACGGTTTCACCGCCGCAACTGATTTGCCAACATTCCCTATCCTCTCCTGCATTGACACGTGCAAAGCGTCCGTACTGCAAGGTTTTACGGTGGGCCTTATAAAAGGCAATTTGCCGCTTGATCTGCTTACGTTCCTCGGGTGTCAGCTCGCCAAAATCCAACTCATAGCCAAGCACACCAAAGGTTGCCACATTAAAACGTGTGGAAAGCGGTGCATCACGCAAGGTTTGCTGATTGGGCGTCATAGAGACGTGACAGGACACACAGGAGGGCGGATAGAAGCAGTAGATTCCCTTTTGAATGTCGATACGCTCACGCGCATCGGTATCATCAGACGTCCAGATCTGCGGCGAGTAGCACAGCATACCGAGGTCGAAGCGATTACCGCCCGACGAGCAGCTTTCCAAAAGTACTTTCGGGTGCTTCTCGCAGAAGATGCGATCAAGCACCTCATAGAGTCCCAAAATATAGCGGTGGAAGAATTCACCCTGATTTTTGAGCGTTGCCGAGTACATATCGCTGATGTGACGGTTATAATCCCATTTGACGTAGGCAATGTTCGATGCCGAAAGAACATCATCCAAAGCATTAACAATGTAATCACGCACGTCGGCGCGCGTCAGGTCGAGCACCAGCTGGTTGCGCCCGTAGCTTGGTTCTCTTTCGGGAACGCGAATTGCCCATTCGGGGTGCATGCGATACAAGTCGCTATCCTCATTGACACATTCTGGCTCAAACCAAAGTCCGAATTGCATCCCCATCTTGTTGATCTTCTTCGCCAAAGCGGTAATGCCACCCGGGAGTTTTTTGGTATTGACGGTCCAATCACCGAGCCCTGCGGTGTCGCTGTTTCGACGACCGAACCATCCGTCATCGAGAACAAACATCTCGACGCCCAGCCCTTTTGCTTTCCGCGCAAGGGCCAGGAGCTTGCGACGGTTAAAATGGAAGAAGGTGGCTTCCCAATTGTTAATCACAATGGGACGCTCGCTATTTTGGAAATTCTTACGGATAATATGGCTATTGACAAAATCGTGCATATTTGCCATGAGCGCATTTGTGCCGCCTGTGGTATAGCTCATAACAGCCTGCGGTGTAACAAAGCTCTCACCCGTTTTCAGTTTCCACAAAAAGCAATGAGGATTGATACCGCTCATAACACGCAGAGTATCGTGATTGCCCATTTCAACAGCAGAATAGTGGTTGCCGCTGTAAATGAGGTTAAAGCCAAGCACCTCGCCCCACTCTTCGTTTGCGTCCATTCTCTTGAGCATAAACGCGGGGTTGTGGCGGTTAGAGGAATCGCCTGTGGTGGAATCGTTGACGAAAATTCCGTAAGATAGGGGCCGCTCATGGATATGGGCTTCCTTTGCCCATCCTCCATCGAGGGTGAGCATTGTGTAATCGGCACGCGGCAGATCAAACATAAAGCTCATAAATTTGCGAATAAATACGTCCCCTTCGCCACCGTTGCAAAGACGTGCGTGGCGTGCGATGACGTTGCAATCCTCAAATACGGTATAGTAAAGCTCCAATTTGAGGTTTGGATATTTCTTGTCGGCAAGCACAACGGTCAAGGTCTCGCCTTTACCTGTAGCAAACGGGAGTGCTTTATCGGTAACGGGAGAATTCGAAATACTGTGGCTTTCATAAACAAAATCGGTTACAAACGAGCCGTCGGGAAGGATCAACTCCATTGGCGTATGGCGATAGTCCCCTTTGCCAATGCCCGAATACTCTTGCGGAAGTGTTTCGAGAGAATACGCGGCATTCTCGGCATCGTAAGCCACCGTGGTTCCAAGCATCATATTGTTTTTGAGGCACAGAGCCGCGGCATCGGCTACGGACACACGTGTGCCGTAATAGATATGCTCGAGATGCCCACGCGAGGTCACGCGAAAGAGATAGCTTGTGTTTTGCGTTTCCAAAGAGAAAACGCCATTCTCTATTTTAATCATTTTTCAATCTCCAAAAGTCTAAATTCAAAAGGTTTCAGAGTATCGATGTTGTTTTCTTGATAATTGCACGCAATCAGCTTGCCATCCTTGTTCACAACAGCGGGCAACTTTGCTGATTTACCCGTCATATTGCAGATAGAGAGCAAGGTTTTGTCATCGAGTTCACGTGCAAAAACATAAACCGCGCGCCCCTCGTAAACGGAACGGAATGTGCCATCAATAAGAACAGGATGCGTTTTGCGGAGCGCGATCATCTTCTTCCAAAAAGCAAGAACGCCGTTGGGATCTGCTTTTTCAGTCTCTACGTTGACCTCAGTATGATTGCCATTGACCTTGAGCCAAGGCTTTCCCTTTGAGAAGCCTGCGTTCTCACCTGCCGTCCATTGCATAGGAGTGCGGCCGTTATCGCGCGAGGTGCGTTGAATCATCTTCCAGCGGATGCGTTTGGGAATGCCAAGCTTGGTAGCCATTGCCCAGATATTGTGGCTTTCGATATCCTCAATTTCATCAAGGTTTGCAAAGTCACCGTTAGTCATACCAATCTCCTGCCCCTCGTGCATATAGGGGGTACCACGCAGCGTCATTTGGAGTCCTGCCATCATTTTGGATGCCTCTTTGCGGTAAGGGCCAAGGTCGTCAAAACGGGAAATAAAGCGCGGTTGGTCGTGGTTTTCAAAATAGCAAGCATTCCAATCAAGAGCAGTCTGCCACTTGGTCAGGCATTTCATCAAGCGACGAGGACGCAATTTTGTTTTGAACCATTTGACGATGATTTGGTCACATTCCATATGCTCGAATGCGAACACCATATCGAGCTCTTCACGTTCGGGAGAGCAAAGGGCGCGTGCCTTGGGAATATCGACAAATACCGTCTCTCCAACGGTAAATGCGCCATAGGGTGCAAGAACTTCGCGGTTCAGTGTTTGCAGGATCTTGTGACAGCCCTCGGTGGAGAGGTAATGCTCTTGTCCTGTCAGAATTGCACGCGGACGGCCGTTTTCGAGGGACTGTTTGTGTATGACATTGATAACATCGCAACGGAAGCCTGCAACGCCTTTATCAAGCCAAAAGCGCATAATCCTTTTAATTTCCTCAAGTACCTCGGGGTTATCCCAGTTGAGGTCAGGTTGCTTTTTGGAGAAAAGGTGCAGGTAGTATTCATCCTTGCTATCTCCAAATTTCGCCCACGGGCACTCGGCAAAAAAGTTGCCCCAGTTATTGGGAAGCTTGCCGTTCTTTCCTTTTTTGATGATATAATAATTTTTGTATTTTTCCTCGCCTGCGAGTGCACGGCGGAACCATTCGTGCTCATCGGATGTATGATTGATAACAAGATCCATCAAAATACCAATTCCGCGCGCCTTTGCCTTGGCAACAAGCTCATCAAAATCTTCCATTGTGCCAAACTCGGGCTGAATGGCAGTGTAGTCTGCTATATCGTAGCCGTTGTCATCGTTGGGACTGACATACACGGGAGAAAGCCAGATCATATTGATACCGAGATCGGCAAGATGATCCAACCCTTCAATAATGCCGCGAATATCCCCCACCCCGTTTCCGGTGGTATCCTTGAAGGAACGCGGATAAATTTGATATACAACAGTATCCTTTTGATAAGCCATATTGTTTCTCCTTTTTGCGTAGTTGCAGAAATGTTTCACATTATTATATCACAAATTCATCAACTTTTCAAGTGAAATATTCGGCGATGCCAAATGTGAAATAATTCACTTTGTGAATTGTGAAATATTGCTCCTTCGTAGCAATGTGAAATGAAATTCGCCTTTCACATTTGCGAAGCAAATATTTCACAGCGTAGCTATTTCACATGGCGAAGCCATATTTCACTCGCCAAAGGCGAATTTCGTTGAAAAAAGCACACATTGTCTTGGTAGACAATGTGTGCTTTTTTCTGGTGGAGACAATAGGAATCGAACCTATGACCTCTTGCATGTCAAGCAAGCGCTCTAACCATCTGGGCTATGCCTCCAAGCGGTGTATATTATATCATACATTTTGGGGAATTGCAAGAGGTTTTGAAGATTTTTTTTAAAATATTTTTTTGCACTGTAATGGTATGTGCGTTATCTCTACAACATAAAAGCCACAACTATCAAACTTGGGTGATAGTTATGGCTTTTTCGTTTTTTAAATTAATACAGCACTGAAGGATACCAATCGCCATCCGGGAAATAGTGAACATCCTCAATGACTTCGCGCAGTGTCTTCCTATCTATACGCCAAGCATCTTCGTCTCGATCATTTTCTTGATCAAGCGCCGTGGAAACAACAAACAAATGTCCTACAAGCTGGCGATAATGTAATGTTTTTTCTTGCAAAGAAATGTAACCATGAACGGCATCATTTTTATAAAGCCCATTGAGCGTTTTATATAGGTCACAGAAATTCTGTTTGAGTGCATCGTAGTTGTTGACATAATACTGATATAAAGCCTTGTACTTATCGTAATCGGAAACGTATTCTGCCGCACGCAAATCGCTATAGCCTTTAAGCAATACGCGCAAATTTTGGGTTGCTATGGCTGCAAGATTAATATCATCAGCATTACCGCCGGCGGCAATCAGCGCATCTTTTTTCTGGAGCGTCTGCGTAACGGCAGATCCCATAATGTCGTTGTACATACACCATCCGCGGCTATCCTTTTGGAAAACGGATTCAAGCAGTACCAGCTTGTTTATGATGGCAGTGATTATGTGCGCTTCATCCGGCTTTTCCGGAGGAATAATATCATCGATGCTTTGTGGATACCAATCGCCATCCGGGAAATAGTGAACATCCTCAATGACTTCGCGCAGTGTCTTCCTATCCATACGCCAAGCTTCTTCGTCTCGATCATTTTCTTGATCAAGCGCCGTGGAAACAACAAATAAATGCCCTACAAGCTGGCGATAGTGCTCGGATTTTCCTTTTAGAGAAAGATAATTAGAAACAACAGTATTGCCGTAAAGACCTTTCAGCGTTTTATACAAATCACAGAAGTTCTTTGTGAGTGCATCGTAGTTATCCGTATAATATTGATATAACGCCACATATTTATCGTAATCTAATTGACCTTTTGTCGTGCGCAAATCGTTATACTCTTTGAGCAACACACGCAAATTTTCGGTAGCTTGACCTGCTAAATGGATATCGTCTGCATTGCCCCCGCTCGCAATCAAAAGATCTTGCTTGGAGAGCACCTCAGTAACGGCAGAACCCATAATGTCGTTGTACATGCACCATCCACGACCATCTGTTTGGAAGACCGACTCAAGCATTGCCAGCTTTTTGATGATAGCATCAATAACATTTTGGTTGTTTGGCTCGTCGGGAGAATGATCATCATCGGGGGCGGATGTGGTCTCCTCAGGAGTCGTGACCTCGGGAGTCGTGACCTCGGGAGTCGTGACCTCGGGAGTGGTAACCTCGGGAGTGGTAACCTCGGGAGTCGTGACCTCGGGAGTCGTGACCTCGGGAGTGGTAACCTCGGGAGTGGTAACCTCGGGAGTGGTAACCTCGGGAGTCGTGACCTCGGGAGTGGTGACCTCGGGAGTGGTAACCTCGGGAGTGGTAACCTCGGGAGTGGTGAC
>SVQS01000104.1 GCA_015065205.1 Oscillospiraceae bacterium | reverse complement strand
GTTTTTCTATTGTAGGTGCGACCTTTGGTCGCCCGTTTTTCATTTCCTTAATTTCGGACACAAAAAACTTAATAAAAAATGAAAACGGGCGTTGTTTTTTGACAAAATTTGTGATACAATGATAATAATAGGAAAAAGCGGAGGCATATTATGGTTCAGGCAGTTTTATTTGATATGGACGGAACGGTGTTTGACACCGAAACCATCTACCGCCGCGGATGGATTCGCGCGGCAAAAGAGGTTGGCTTTGACGTGGATATGGAGGATTTCTTTCGCAATGTTTGTGGCTTGAACATGAACGATATCACCGCTTACGTTTATCGTACTTATGGCGAGGATACACCCTTTGAAAAAATCCGTGAGCTTCGCCGCATCTATCTTGACGAGGAGCTGAAAGAAGGCGGTCTGCCCCTCAAAGAGGGCGTTCCGAGTGTTTTATATGCGCTCAAGGAGAAGGGAATCAAAATTGCTTTGGTTACATCGTCAGGCCCCATTTTGGTCGGTCGCTATTTGCAAATGTCGGGGCTTGAGGGCGTGTTTGACGTTATTATGACGGGCAATCAAGTAGAGCACAGCAAACCCCACCCCGAAATCTTTTTGAAGGCCGCCGAGCTGCTTGGGATTGCCCCCAAAAACTGTGTGGTTGTTGAGGATTCCCCCAACGGTGTCCGTGCAGGGCACGCGGCAGGAATGTACACGGTTATGGTCCCCGACCTGCACCCCTGCACCGCGGAATTGCGACCGCTCTTGTGGCATCTTTGTGACACGCTCACAGATCTTTTACCCCTGATTGATTTCGAAAATAAAAAAGTAAACTGAAATATATTTCGTAAGGAGAAACTGGATAATGATTGCAAAAGCATTGGCACAGGAAGCTCTTGCATGTGCAATGAGCGGCGGAGCCGACTTTGTAGAGCTCTTTGGGGAGATCACCCGCAACAACAGCATCAATATGGTAGACGGCAAAATCGACCGTGTCACCGATAATTTGATATCCGGCGTGGGAATCCGCGCATTTTTGGGAACAAAAACCGTATTCGCATCTACGTCCGACATATCTCGTGCAGGACTTCTCAAATGCGCTCGCTCGGTAGCCGCCGCTACGGGAGACTTGCGCGCAGTAGAAGAGAAGATCGTTCTTTGTGAGCGTATGTTCCCGAACATTCACCCAGCAAAAATCATTCCAACAAGTGTTGACGCGCGCGTTCGCGCAGACCTCTTGCGTGCAGGTTGCTTTGCCGCAAAGGAATACAATGAGTCTATCTCTCAGGTCAGCGGAACGTTGCTTGGTGTTGACCACACCATTCTTGTCGCCAACACCGAAGGACTTTACACCACCGACCGTCACATCCGCACGCGTATGGCTGTCAGCGCCGTTGCAAGTGCGGCAGGCGTTAACCAATCGGGCAGTGCAAGCCCCGGCGCGGGAATGGGACTTGAGTTTTTCGACCTTGTCAACCCCGTTGACATCGGCCGCGAAGCGGCTCGCTCGGCTATGGTGAATTTGAAGGCTGACTACTGTCCTGCAGGAACGATGACGGTCGCCATTGAAAACGGCTTTGGCGGTGTTATCTTCCACGAGGCTTGCGGACACTCGCTTGAGGCGACCTCGGTTGCCATCGGTGCATCCCAAATGGCAGGCAAGCTCGGTCAGCAGATTGCCAATCCCAAGGTGACAGCCATCGACGACGGCACCATCCCCGGTGCGTGGGGCTCTGTCAACATTGACGACGAAGGCAATCCCACAAAAAGAAACGTGCTCATCGAAAACGGTATTCTCAAGAGCTATATGATCGACCGTCTCGGCTCTCGCCGCATGGGAATGCCAATGACCGGCAACTCCCGCCGTCAAAGCTACGAATATGAGACCACCTCTCGTATGACAAACACCTTTATTGACAACGGCCCCGACAAAAATGAGGACATTATCGCTTCCATCGAGAACGGTTTGTACTGCAAAAAGATGGGGGGCGGTTCTGTCAATCCCCTCACGGGTGCATTCAACTTCTCGGTAGCAGAGGGCTATCTCGTTCGCAACGGTAAGATCTGTGAGCCCGTTCGCGGCGCATCCTTGGTTGGTACGGGATCGGAAATTTTGCAAAACATCGATATGGTAGGACAAAATCTCGACCGCGCGCAGGGTATGTGCGGCTCTTCCAGCGGTAGTGTTCCCACCGATGTGGGTCAGCCGCTCATTCGTGTCTCTTCCATCACAGTAGGAGGTAGATAAAATGGTATTTGAACAAATGAAAAACGCGCTCATTGCCGCCGCAACCGCCGCCGGCATCGAGCAATATGAAATTTACTATCAGGTAGGCGAGAGTATCAGTGCCGAAACACTCAAGGACGAAATCAGTGCATTTTCTTCGAGTGTGAGCGGCGGTATCTGCTTCCGCTGCATCGTTGACGGCAAGATGGGCTACGCATCCAGCGAGCTTATGACCGAGGACGCTATGCAGGAGCTCGTTAAAAATGCGATTTCCAATGCCGCTTGTATCGATAGCGAGGATGAGGTCTTTATTTTTGAAGGCTCTCCCGCGTATGCCAAAATCGATGCAAGTGAGGTCAAATTGACCGATGCCGTTACCATTCGCGATACGGCACTCCGTCTGCAAAAGGAGACCTATGCGCAAAGCGAAAAGGTAGGCGACGGCACACAGTCTATGGCGATGTCGAGCGTGAGCGAAGTTCGTCTGTATAACTCTCGTGGGCTTTCTCTTTCCAATCGCACGGGTATGAGCGGTGCGTATGCCGCCGCCGTTGTGCGCGATGGGGAAGAAGCACAGGAAGCTTTTGATTTTGCCGTTGGTGAAACCTTTGAAGAAGTAAAAGAGACCGCTGCCAATGCCGTACGCGAAGCACTTGACAAAATGGGCGCGACCGTAGCACCCTCGGGCAAGCAGAACGTTGTATTCAGCGGCAAGGAGTTCCGAAACTTCCTCGCGGTTTTTTCCTCTGCTTTCTCGGCAAAAAATGCACAGCTCGGTCTCTCGCTTTTGGCAGGCAAAGAGGGCGAACAGATCGCTGCTCCCTTTGTCAACATTGTTGACGACCCGATGAGAGAGGATTCTCCTATCAAGACTCCTTTCGACGGTGAGGGCGTTGCAACCGCGCGCCGTGCTGTTGTTGAGAACGGTGTGCTCAAAACCCTGCTTTACGACCTGACTACCGCTAAAAAGGCGGGTGTGGCTTCTACGGGTAACGGACAAAAGGGAAGCTACGCATCCCCTGTTTCCATCGCGCCTTACAACTTTGGCTTGATGGCAGGCGAGGATGACCTCGACACACTCCTTTCCAAGGCAGGCGAGGGTATTTATATCACCGAATGTAAGGGCTTCCACGCAGGTGCGAATGCTGTAACCGGTGACTTCTCCATTGAGAGTGCGGGCTTTATGATCCGTGACGGCAAGCTTGCCGAGCCGGTCAAGTCCTTTACTGTTGCGGGCAATTTCTTTGAGCTTATCAAAGCCATCGATTCGCTTGGCAATGAGGTTCGCTGGGGTATTCCCGGCAGAACCGTATTTGGTTCTCCCGACGTACTCGTGCGCGATATGAGCGTTGCGGGTAAATAAGAGTAAAGATTAAAAACGAAAACGGATTCGTTTAAAAAAAGGAAGTGAAAGACTATGAAAATCAAGCAACAAGCAGAGGATATCCTAATGGGGGAACGCGCCAAGCAGAACGGCGTTGCCTTTTCTCTCTTTGCGCTCTTCCTAAGCCTTTCCTTCCTTGCCGCAGTGCCCGTGGCAATGAAGGTGACGGGGATTGATACTTCCACGCTTTTACAAAATCTGTTTCGCATCTGTACAAGCCCCTCTAAGCTTGTTACCGACTATTTCGGCGTTGGATGCTTAGCAAGTACGTTGCTAAATGCAGGGCTTTGCGGTCTTGCGTGCAACTTACTTATCCTCATCAGCGGAACGCGCGCATCGTCCACCACCTTTGCGGCGTATATCCTTGTGATAGCGCATTGCTTTTACGGTCTGAATCTCATCAATATGTGGCCGCCCTTTATTGGGGTCATCATTTATTGCTTTGTAAGAAAGCAACCCTTGCGCAAAAATTTGCACGTAGCAATGTTTGCCACGGCATTGGCTCCCTTTATCAGCGATTTTCTTTTCTGCTATCCGCTCGGTTTTTACGTAAATATGGCGGGTGTAAACGTCAACATTGTTGGTGTTGTTTTTTCGATTCTCTTCGGCTTTGGCTCGGGCTTTTTGGTGCCTGCACTCCTACCCGGAACCACTGCTATGCACCGCGGCTACAATATGTATAAGGCAGGGCTTGCTTTGGGAATGTTCGGCATCTTCGTGTACTGTTTCCTTTACAAAACACTTGGTATTGCGCCTGCCGAATCGGTGGTGGGGGAGAACGCCCACTATTACGAAAGTGTGGGGCACGTCTATTGGGGATTTATGAACGTGTTTTTCATCATCCTCTTTGCGTTTTGTGAGCTTTTGGGTTTTTTGCTCAACGGATGCTCCTTCCGCAATTACCGCCCACTCCTAAAGTGCACGGGACATGGCTTGGATTTTGCCGATAAATTCGGTATGCCCGTTTGCTTTATCAATTTTGGAGTTTACGGATTTTGTATTTTAGCGTATCTCAATTTGGTGTTCTTGTTGCCCGTTATCTTCCCGTTTTTACCGCAAGGTGTCGGCTTTACGGGGCCTACGGTGGGTGTCGCCTTTGCCGCGCTGACCTTTTCTGCTGACGGACAGCACCCCAAAAACGTTGCCCCCATTGCACTGGGATATGCAATTTTGTTTGTGTTTACCTGCGGCATTTGCGCGCTTTGTTCTTTGGACATTCCTTGGACGCTCTCTACACAGGCCTATATCAACGGCTTGGCATTTGCCACGGGACTTTGCCCTATTGCGGGTAAGTATGGATGGAAGTGGGGGGTTGTTGCAGGACTTGTTAGCGCCATTATTTGCACCTCAACGGCTGCAATGCACGGCGGATTTGTTCTCTATAATGGCGGTTTCAATGCAGGACTCACCGCGCTTATTCTCATTCCCGTGCTCGATTTTTACCGCATCGAGCCCATTCATCACGACAACGATTAACCTCTTTTTCATTCAAAAGAAAGGAACAAAATGTTTTTTTACAAATCAAAAATAACGAAAGTATGCACGTGTGCACTATTGATACTGACTTGTCTCTTGATGTCAGGATGCCTCAAGGTCGAGGCTCATCGCGAATTTCCGGAGGAAACGACTCCCGAACCCTCTGCCCCTGTGGTGGACAACCGTCCGCGCGTCGCGCTGACCTATGACGATGGACCGCATGAAAAATATCAAGATACGCCCAGCCGTACAAAACTGATTGTAGACGAACTTGATAAGTATGGTTATCACGCTACCTTTTTCGTAGTAGGAAACCGTGTGGATGGTACCGAATATCCTGGAGGCGCTGCTATGGTTTATGCCGCGGAGCACGGCAATGAGATCGGTATTCACGGATATACGCACGATGTCTATTACGATGAGTGTTCCGACGAAGAGTATGAATATGAAATGCAAAAAACATTGCAAGCCATTCAAGAAAAAATTCCAAATTACGAAGTGCGTTTAATGCGTCCCGTAGGCGGAAAAATCACGGATGCCCGTGTAGAAGAGAGTCGGTATGCGATTATCAAATGGAATGTTGATACACTAGATTGGGATCTTACTAAACCGTATGGAGATACCGAGAGCATCAATAAAATCGTTGAAAACGCACTCCGTGATGTGGCCGACGGTGACATCATCCTGATGCACGACATCTATAACAATACATACGAGGCAACGGTCATCATTCTGCAACGCCTAAACGAAATGGGATTTAACGTAGTCACTGTTTCCGAGCTTCTTGGCGACAATTTGCAAGCGGGTGTGCTTTATGAAAGAGCACCTTAAATAGAACAGAGGGATAGCGTGATGCTATCCCTTTGTTATTGCTTTTGTGGTGGGTTGTATGGGGTGTGTGTCGCCCGTCTGTTTGTAAACTAACAACTCTATTTTGCAACAATTGTTAGGAAGTTTTTGAAGGGGCGTGGGGGAAACATAATATTTCGCTCGCGAAATATTATCATAGCAACGGAACGTTGCGTTGTTTTCCTCAAAAAGTTCCCCCACATAAAACCTCGTCTCCTAAAAATCAGGCGTGTATTTACTTGTAGCTGAGGTCAAATCCTGCGAAAAGCCGTCAAAGCCGAGGTTGGTGGCGACCTTTTGCACGGACTGATATTCGAATGAGGTCAGGCGTCGGTGCAGGTTGGGGTAGGGAGCATCTTCCGCGAAGTCGGGGGTGTATTGTCCCATGAGAGAGAGGAGAAAAGCATCGGTACCGAATTTTTTAGCGAGAGCGTTGAGTAGGTCAATCGAGTCGGAGCGACAGCCGGGCAGAATGAGATGTCGCACGATGATTCCACGCAAAAGAATTCCTTCATCCGAATACAGTCGTGCATCTCCCACTTGGCGTAGCATTTCACCGATGGCGGGAACGGCAACCGAAAAGTAATCAGGTGCCGAGGAGTAAGCCGCGGATACGGCAGGAGAAAAATACTTGATGTCGGGTAGATAAACGTCCACAAGACCGTCCAGCGCGCGCAAGGAATCGACACTTTCATAAGCACTGCTATTCCAAACAATGGGAATGTTCAATTTTGGACGTGCGCGCTCCAAAAGGCGCGCGAGCTGTAGGGTATAGTGTGAGGGGGTAACGAGATTGATGTTGTGCGCACCCGCATCCTGCAAGCGCAGCATCGCATCAAGGAGTGCAT
>SVQS01000103.1 GCA_015065205.1 Oscillospiraceae bacterium | reverse complement strand
TAATGCAGGGGCACAAGGCAAAAAATACAAACGTCTTTGGTTGCCCGACCAAACACCGCAAACCGTGCAAAAAGCACTTACTGAAATGAAGGACGAAAGCGAGTATGACCGTCTTGCAGCTGAGGGCTTTGCGCGCACCTATATTGACTGGCTCTACGGCGTTAATCTGACGCGTTATGCAACCCTGAAAACAGGAACTTTGCTTCGCGTGGGACGCGTAATCGTGCCTATTGTGAAGGCAATTTACGATAGAGATATATCCATTCGCAACTTTATCCCCGGTAAATATTTTGCTCTCGTCAGTAAGGAAGCAACAAACGGAGAAGTTGTTGAATTGCTTTCCAAGAACAAATTTGAATCCGATCAGTTGCAAAAAGCGCAAGAGCTTTGTCGCACCTATAATCAAACCGGTGCGGTAGTCAGCGAGGTTAAAAACAAGAAAGAAACACTTTTTGCCGGCAAGCTTTATTCACTTTCAAAACTGCAAAATACACTGAGCAAAAAGTATAAGATGTCAATGCAAGAAAGCCTTGACATTGTGCAAGGACTCTATGAAAAAGGATACTTGACTTATCCGCGTACCAACTCCGAATATCTTGCAACGGCAGAAAAGGATAAAATTCGTCAAATCCTCGCAGGATGTGCAAAGCTTGGCTATCCCGTTCGTTTCAAGGACCAAAAGACTATTTTTGATGATAGCAAAATCGAATCTCACTCGGCACTCACACCGACCTACAAGATTCCCAATAAAACGCAGCTGACAGAAAAGGAAATGCAGGTATATTCTACTGTATTTCGCCGTTTTGTAGCGGTTTTCTGTGCTGAAGAATGTTTGGTTTCGCGCACCGAAATCACCATTGATGTTGGTACACTTGAGCGTTTTACTCTCAAGGGAATGGTAATGCTTGAAAAAGGTTGGACAAAATATGATGACTACACCCAAAAGGATAAGGTCCTTCCTGCACTGAACAAAGGGGATGTTGTTAACATTGATTTCAAGCCCGTAGAAAAAGAAACAACTCCGCCCAAGCATTATACAGTTGAAACGTTGAACAACTATCTCAAAAATCCTTTCAAAGAGGATAAAAAAGCCGCAAAAGAAGTAGCAGAAGGAGAAGCTATCAACGAAACGACCGATGACAATGAGGACTACAAGGCTATTTTTGAAGGTCTTGAGCTCGGTACCGAAGCTACACGCACGGGTATTATCGATAATGCGCGCAAAAGCGGTTATATCGATCTTAAAAAGGACACCTACACCATTTTACCTGGCGGTGAATTCTTGATTGAATCTCTTACACAGATGAAAATCAATATGGATAAATACAAAACCTCACAGCTCGGACAAGCACTCAAAAAGGTTTACCGCGGAACAATGAAGATAGAGGACAGCGTCAAGCTTGCCGAAGGTGAGATAGCGGAAGTATTCTCTAAAAAGGAAGAAACCAATCTTTCTCTCGATTCCGAAACGGGATTTTTTGGTGATGTTGTTGCCACGTGTCCGCTTTGCGGAAAGGAAGTTAAGCGTTTTCGTAATTTTTACGGTTGTACCGGCTATAAGGATGGCTGCAAATTTATGGTATATATCAGTATGTGTGGACGTGCCATTTCGGTAGCGAATTTAAAAATGCTCACCGAAACAGGACACACCGGCATTATTCATGGGTTTGTTTCTACAAAAACCAAAAAGACCTTTGACGCCGCACTCAAGCTGGAAGGTGGGCGTGCTGTTTTTGATTTTGAAAAACGTACTCCCATAACACCAATATTGCACCAAGATTTACCAATTTGGGATGGGGAGGGCGCTCCGTTGCCCGAACCACCGCCGTTAGAATAAGTTTTCAAAGCACCGTTTTGCGACGGTGCTTTTTTGTGATTTTTTATAAAAGATATTCTCTTAAAAGATAAAAATTACTTTAAAAAGTAGAAAAAAATTGAGATTCATAACTTCTTATTTATAATGTATTGACAAATACCGCGTTTTGTTGTATAATTGTATACAACACTTCCGAAAGGAGAAAAAACATGTTAGAAATTTCGTCAAAAACAAATTTGTTGGAGCAAAGCACTTATAAGTATTCACTTCAAGATGTTAAGGAACCCAACCTTTATCGCGAAGTTTATCCTTACACAGATGTGCCGCGCATCCCATTTAACCACCGTCGCGTGCCAATTGGTATGCCACAAGATATTTGGATTACCGATACTTCTTTCCGTGACGGTCAACAGTCGGTTGAGCCTTATACAGTTAAACAAATCGTTGACTTGTTTAAGCTGATGTCCCGTTTGAGCGGTCCGTTCGGTATCATTCGTCAAACCGAGTTTTTTGTGTATAGTCAAAAGGATAGAGAAGCCCTGCAAAAATGTCAGGAGCTTGGCTTAAAGTTCCCTGAAATCACCACTTGGATCCGGGCAAGCCGTGAGGACTTTAAGCTGGTAAAAGACCTTGGTATTCGCGAGACGGGTATTCTTGTTTCTTGCAGTGACTATCACATCTTCAAGAAGATGAAAATGACTCGCAAGGAGTGTATGGAATACTACCTAAAAACTGTTTGCGATGCCTTTGAGTCTGGCGTTATGCCCAGATGTCACCTCGAAGATATCACACGTGCCGATTTTTACGGTTTTGTCGTTCCGTTTGTCAATGAGCTGATGAAGCTTTCCAAGCAAGCGAATATTCCTGTTCGTATTCGTGCTTGCGATACAATGGGATATGGCATTCCTTATCCCGAAGTTGCAATCCCGCGTAGTGTTCCGGGCATTATTTACGGTCTGCAACATTATTCCGAGGTTCCTAGCGAAATGCTTGAATGGCACGGTCATAACGATTTTTATAAGGCAGTTTCCAATGCAACCACCGCATGGCTCTATGGTGCATCGGGTGTCAACTGTTCACTGCTTGGTATTGGTGAGAGAACCGGTAACGTACCGCTTGAAGCGATGGTGTTTGAATATGCATCTCTACGTGGTTCTTTCGACGGTATGGATCCTACCGCCATTACAGAAATTGCAGAATATTTCACTAAAGAGATGGGCTATGAAATTCCGCCTATGACGCCGTTCGTGGGCAGAAACTTCAACGTTACCCGTGCGGGCATTCACGCCGATGGACTTCTCAAGGATGAAGAAATCTACAACATTTTTGATACAAAGAAGATTCTTAACCGCAGCGCTACCGTTTTGCTCGGTAAGACATCAGGTCTTGCCGGTATTGCATATTGGATCAATGAAAACTATCGTCTCTCTGCGAATGAAGCGATTGATAAGAAAGATCCCCTGGTTATTGCCATTAAGGAATGGATCGATGCAGAATATGAGGGCGGCAGACAGACAACACTTTCAAACAGCGAGATCGAAGAGAAGATTGAAGAACTCTCCGGCGGCCGCTTTCACAGACTTTAAGGAGGATTGCAGATATGTTAGAGCATAAAACAATATCTCTTGCCGAACAGGTGTTTGAGCGCCTTGAAAATGATATTCTCACCGGTAAATACCAACGCGGTGAAATTCTAACAGAAATGAAGCTGGTGACCGACCTTGGGGTCAGCCGCACGCCTGTGCGCGAGGCATTGCGTCGTCTTGAGCAAGAACACATTATTGAAATCACATCAAAGGGAATCCTTATTCTCAGTGTTACTGAGAAGGATTTGAAAGATATCTTTGCCATCCGCTTACGTATTGAAGGAATGGCTTCAGCATTCGCTGCTGAAAATATGACAAATGAACAGCTTGCTGAACTGAAAGAAACACTTGAACTGCAAGAGTTTTATGTTAGCAAGCAAGACCCTGAGCACATCAAAACGATGGATAGCAGGTTCCATCAACTCATTTACCGTTACTGTGGGAGTGCAGTGCTGAACGATACGCTTCTCCCACTTCACAAAAAAGTTCAAAAATATCGCCGCGCATCGGTCGAGAACAATTCGCGTGCACTACAGTCAGCTCGCGAGCATCGCGCTATTTTTGAGGCGATCGAAGCAAGAAATGCCGCTCTTGCAGAAAAATATACAACAGAGCACATTGCAAATGCGGCAGAGCACATTCTGAACAAGTGAGGTGAAATGATATGGGACTGACCATTGCACAAAAAATTATCAAAGCACATCTTCTCTCGGGAGATATGACCCCCGGTAGTGAGGTCGCGCTTCGCATAGACCAAACACTCACGCAGGATGCCACGGGAACAATGGCTTATCTCGAGTTTGAATCAATGGGCATCGACCGTGTGCGCACCGAGCGAAGCGTTGCTTATATTGACCACAATACGCTCCAATCCGGCTTTGAAAACGCCGATGACCATCGGTTTATTCAATCTATTGCAAAAAAACACGGTATTTATTTCTCCCGCCCGGGTAATGGTATTTGCCATCAAGTACATCTGGAAAGATTCGGTATCCCCGGAAAAACGCTCATTGGCTCCGATAGCCACACTCCCACAGGCGGCGGTATTGGTATGCTTGCATTTGGTGCAGGTGGACTTGACGTAGCCGTTGCAATGGGCGGCGGTGCGTACTACATCACGATGCCCAAAATGATTAAGGTAAACCTTACGGGTAAACTCCGTCCTTTTGTTACTGCAAAGGATGTTAGCCTTGAAATTTTGCGCATTCTCTCCGTCAAGGGTGGTGTTGGTTACATCATCGAATGGGGCGGCGAGGGAATCAAGACACTGTCCGTGCCCGAAAGAGCAACCATTACCAATATGGGAACCGAGCTCGGCGCTACTACCTCTATTTTCCCATCCGATGAAATTACCCGCGCTTTCCTCAAAGCAGAGGGCAGAGAAGATGATTACGTAGCGCTTGAGAGCGATGCAGATGCCGTTTATGACCGCATTATTGATATTGACCTCTCCTTGCTCAAGCCGCTGATTGCTTGCCCGCATATGCCGGATAACGTCGTTTCTGTTGACAGTCTCAAGGGAACAAAGGTTGACCAAGTTTGCATCGGTTCTTGTACCAACTCCTCACTTCTTGATATGCTGAAGGTTGCGGCTCTCCTCAAGGGTAAAACGATTAAGCCCGAGGTTAGCCTTTCCATTTCTCCCGGTTCCAAGCAGGTGCTTGCAATGCTTGCAGATTGCGGAGCGCTCACCGATATTCTTGCTTCGGGTGCGCGCGTTCTCGAATGTGCTTGCGGTCCTTGCATCGGTATGGGATTCTCGCCCAATTCCGGCGGAGTAAGCTTGCGTACCTTTAACCGCAACTTTGAGGGCAGAAGCGGTACTGCCGATGCAAAAGTATATCTCGTCTCTCCCGAAACAGCTGTTGCAGCTGCGCTGACAGGCGAAATTACCGATCCTATTCTCCTTGGCGAAATGCCCGAAATCAAGATGCCCGATGCTTTCCGCATTGATGACAGTGCCATTATCGCACCTGCTGATGCGGAGGAAGCAAAGACTCTTGAAATTCTGCGCGGTCCAAACATCAAAAAATTCCCCGAAAGCTATCCGCAAGAGGATTCCATTCGAGCAGAGCTTGTTCTCAAGGTTGAGGACAATATCACGACCGACCACATTATGCCTGCGGGTGCCAAAATTCTGCCGTACCGCTCCAATATTCCGTATCTGTCGCAGTTCTGCTTTGGTGTATGCGATAAGACTTTCCCCGAGCGTGCGAAAGCGGCAGGGAAGAGCATTATCGTTGGTGGTGCCAACTACGGTCAAGGCTCCTCCCGTGAGCACGCCGCGCTCGTGCCTCTCTATTTGGGGGTTCGCGTAGTTATTACCAAGAGTTTTGCACGTATTCACGTAGCAAACCTTATTAACGCAGGTATTATGCCTCTGACCTTTGCAAACGCTGATGATTACGACAAAGTATCTCAAGGCGATATGCTTTCTATCGAGGGTGTTTGGGCAGGAATGGACAGCGGCAAAATGACTTTAAAGAACGAGACTACCGGTGAGGAAATTCCGCTTGTTTGCGCCTTTACCGAGCGTCAAAAGGCAATTCTCAAGGCAGGTAGCCTGCTTGCTTACACAAAAGAACAGCTCCAATAAGAAAAGGAGAGATACCAATTATGAATAAAATTTTGATGAAGACACCGCTTGTCGAAATGGACGGCGATGAAATGACGCGAATTCTTTGGCAAATGATCAAGGATGAGCTTCTGTTACCTTTTATTGATCTCAAAACCGAATATTACGATCTCGGCTTGCCTGAACGTGAAAAAACAAAGGATCAAGTAACTTTCGATTCCGCTTATGCGACACAGAAATACGGCGTTGCCGTTAAGTGTGCTACCATCACACCTAACAAGCAACGCGTCGAGGAATACAATCTGTCCGAGATGTGGAAGAGCCCCAACGGCACCATTCGTGCCATTCTCGACGGTACGGTTTTCCGCGCTCCCATTCTCATTGATTCTATTAGACCCGCGGTTCGCAACTGGAAAAAGCCTATCACCATTGCACGTCACGCATACGGTGACATCTACAAGGCTACCGAATATCGCGTTCCCGCAGAGGGCAAGGCAGAGCTGATTTTTACCGATAAAGAGGGAAAAGAGACCTTCCGTCAAACCATCTATGATTTCGAGTGTTCCGGCGTACTGCAAGGAAGCTATAACAAGGATGATTCCATTCGCTCCTTTGCACATTCCTGTTTCCAATATGCACTGAACACGAAGCAAGACCTTTGGTTCTCGACCAAGGATACTATCTCTAAACAATACGACCAAACCTTTAAGCTCATTTTCCAAGAAATCTATGATAACGATTACAAGGAAGCCTTTGAAGCGGCAGGCATCGAATATTTCTATACACTCATTGATGATGCAGTAGCGC
>SVQS01000002.1 GCA_015065205.1 Oscillospiraceae bacterium | reverse complement strand
CTCTAAACAATACGACCAAACCTTTAAGCTCATTTTCCAAGAAATCTATGATAACGATTACAAGGAAGCCTTTGAAGCGGCAGGCATCGAATATTTCTATACACTCATTGATGATGCAGTAGCGCGTGTTATTCGCAGCGAGGGTGGCTTTATTTGGGCTTGCAAAAACTACGATGGCGACGTAATGAGCGATATGGTTTCCACCGCGTTTGGTTCTCTTGCAATGATGACCTCGGTTCTCGTATCTCCCGACGGAAAATACGAGTACGAAGCCGCACACGGCACTGTTACTCGCCACTATTACCGCTATCTTAAAGGAGAGGATACCTCTACCAACCCCATGGCAACGATTTATGCTTGGACAGGTGCGCTTCGCAAGAGAGGTGAGCTTGACGAGCTACCCGAACTTGTAGCCTTTGCCGATAAATTGGAAGAAGCTTGTATAGACACACTCAATCAAGGCATTATGACAAAGGATCTTGTGGGTCTTGTGGTTGAGGGCACAAAGACGCAAGTCGTCAATTCCATTGATTTTATCAAGGCGATTCGCAAAAATCTTGAAAAGAAACTGTGATATTAAAAATCCGATACAGATAAAATTCTGTATCGGATTTTTATGTTAAATCAATTTTGGCAATTCAAGAGCACCGATTTTCAAAAAATCGATATTTTCTTCGCAGTAAATGACATCGCGGCGCGTGTGAATGCGATTCATATAGAGCAATCCCCCTTTGGTGGAGCGCAACGCGGCAACGCCGACACCGCAAGGAAATTGCATTTGATCGGAGGGATAAAAAACACCTTTGTGCGCTACGTCCACTTTAAAGCAGCCCTTTGCTTGAAAAGCAGTCTCAATAGCGGTTTGATATTTTTTGGCTTTTTTACGGAGTGCAAACAGCATATTTTCGCCATCAGAAACACAGTCGAAATTGAGAAGTAATTTATCTTTTATTTCGCGTTTATGCTTGCGCGCAAAAGACATTGAACCAAAAAGTCCCATCTCTTCCAAATCAAAGAATACAAACGCTACTGCATCGCGTTCTTCTTCGGGAAGGTCGCGCATAATGTCGATCAAAAGAGTAACGCCTGAGGTATTATCGTTTGCCGTATGCTTGTTGGCAGGCCCTGCAAGCAGGAGAAAAAGTAATCCCAAATAGGCAAGCTCTGTTATCCAGAAAGTAAAATCTGTACCAAGATTCAAGGCTTCGGCAAGAAACGCCAAAATGCCGATGCAGATAGCAACTGCGGCGAAGATCCCAAATATGATACCCACCTGATAAAGAAGATAGAGTGCAATGCACTTGGGAGTGATGAAGTTTGGAAAGGGAAGAACAGGGCAAGTATCGTAGTGTGCAGTGTAGATGACCTTTGCTTTTGAAATATCGCCAATTAGAATGTTTCGTGCACCAAACATTCCTTTTTCAACGCGAGCAGAATATCCCCATTTGCTTGCAAGGTGATTTACGTATTCGATAAACGCTCTTTTTTGCTTTTTATTCTTTCTTACTTGATACTTTTTAAATATTTCGCGTGTTGTTTCGGTCATAATAATATCTCACTTTAAATATCTTCTTAATCGATAATCTCGTCGGTATGAATAACGCCTTTATCATCGTTGAAAACAACTCGCTTTTTGCCGTTTTCCATAAGGGTTAGGGCACAGCCGATAAAAGAGTTTCCGTTTTCTTTATCAAAGATGGGCTTTGAACCGATAATTGCATTGCAAGGTTGTCCATGACTATCAAAGCGGTCACCGGGTTTTACAATTTCCACACAATGATAGTGCCCGTAGAGAAGCAGGTCTGGCTTGATGTATTCGCGCATCAATCGTGTCCACTCAGCATAGAGCTCTTGTTCAATATCAAAAGGGGGCTCATTAATATGTGTAAAAGGAATATGTGAAATTACCAATTTGTGAGTGACGCCGTCTGCGGCATATTCGCGCTCGGCATCCTCAATGATTTGTTGAATATATTCCCCCTCACGAAGTCTGAATGAATGAAAACAAATCGTTCCACCGTATTCGTTGTTTGTGTCTCTCTTATCTTCGCCACAATCAAGCAAAAGTCCCCAAACACATCCTACACGGAAGCTGTAATAGGTTCTACCATTCATTGTAGGGATGTAATTTGGCATATCTTCGGCGTGAATACCGCGCGTATCGTGATTGCCGCGTGCAAAGACAACCGGGCACTGACCTTTGGTAATACCCGAGGCAATCTCACATATTGCATTGAAATTCTTGATATCACCACTGTGGTTTGGAATATCCCCATTGAGGATGAGCAAATCGAGATTATCCCCCAAAAAACGTCCTGCCGCAACCGGTTCCGCTACAAGGTTGTGTGCATCTGCAATATGATAGATGTTGATATCACCCGTAGCGGGAACAGATTTGAAATAGACCGTCAGTTTGCGTTCGGGCTCGCTGGTAGGGAAGTAAGGCTTGCGTTCGATCATCTTTTTGTAAACTACCGTATACTCGCCTGCTTCATCAAGCACGCTCATAGGGAGCTCAACCTTATGCATATTGGTATTGGAACGCAGTATACCATTGCAGTCATCATAGTATACCTTGTCCCCAATCTTTACCCACATAATGACCTCGGCATCAAAAGGTACAAAGATGTTGTAATTGCTTCCAACTGCGAAAACGGTTGGGTAGGTAAGCATATATTCAGGCAGCATAAAACCCTCCTACTTTTTATCCTTTTTTTGTTTTGATGGTGTTCTCATATAGTCGGGGAGCTCGACCTTATTGCTGAAATAACGATTCCAACGGTTGTGACGCTTGCGTTGCAAGATATATTCAACAATGATATAAGCCGCTGTACCGACAACAAAGAAAACGATCCCGGCGATTACGGCACGGTTTTCAAGCCAAGAGCGAATAGCACCAAGACCGCTTCCGATAGGACTGCGCGAGGCTTCACCGGCAGTATATAATGAGGCAGAGCCGAGTACATTTCCATCATACAAAACCGCAACATACCCAACGAATTGGTCTTTTTCGACGGGGGCTTCCAATTCTGTTTCTGTCAGGCGAATACTGTAAATGATGTCTTTTCCGATTTCGAGTCCTTTTGGAAGATATGCATACAATTCATCCTTTACAATAACGTCAACGGAGGATGCGGTATCTGAAACGGTAACGTCAAGTGAGCAAATTTTGGTGTCGGGGGTTAGAATTTGCATATATGTATAAGCGTTAAACACCCAATCCACAACACGATTGGCAACTCGATAACCGAACTCAATGCCATCGATTTCTTTGCCGCCCATCACCACGCAAACGTAGGTTTGATCATTCTGTTTCGCTATGGTAACAACGCAGTTACCATCACGGGTTGTGCTTCCGGCATTCATGCCAAAGCATTTTTTGTTGTAATATTTTTGATCTTGATCCGGAGAGACCAATTTGTTATTGTTATATAATGTTTGAGATTTTTCGGTAGATGAAAAATAAAAGGACCTCTCACTGCAAATTGCCATGTAATATGGGTTTTGATAGGCAAAAAGAGCAATTTGAGCCATTTCTGCAGCGGTTGTACGTGAACCGTCAATAATACCTGTAACATCCTCAAAAACGGTATTTACAAGTCCCATATCCGTGGCGCGTGCATTCATTTCTTCCTTAAACGCTTCCAGCGAACCGGATGTAAGCGTTGCCAAAACATAAAACGCATCATTATAACTGCCGCAAATAGCAGCCCATAAGAGTTGTTCAATCGTTACAACTTCACCAACTACTAACTTAAGACTGCGTCCGTGGTTTTTGGGAACAGCCGCATAAAGCTCTTCGGTGATGGCAATGGACTCTTGTGTATGTGTACTCAATCTTTCGCAAAACAAAAGTCCTGACATGATCTTTACGGTAGAACCTGCACCAAGCACAAAGTTTTCACTTTTTGAGCATACCAAAAGGTCACTTTCCAAATGCTTCAAATAGACTGCCGTGGCTTCTTCCGTAGATGGTGGCGTTATCTCTGCTGCGGATGATGAAAAGGGAAGTGCGCATAACAAAAGGAGAAGAGATGAAAGCAAGCAAACGATGCGTAAGATGGCATTTTTGTTCATTTTCTTCTTCTCCTTTCTTTTATTGTAGCCGTTCTTTTACGGTTTTGATATCTTGTTGTATCTGCTTTTGCAAAGTTTCCTTGCTATCAAAGCATACTTCGGGGCGAATATAATCCAAAAACTCAACGCGCAAGTCTTTTTGATATAGTTCTCCTTCAAAATCAAACAAGTGCGTCTCTAAATTGAGTGCAGCATCCACATCAACTGTTGGATGTGTACCGATATTGGTCAATCCGTAATAATCTTTGTTGTCAACGGTACAGCGAGTCAGATAAACGCCGCGCGCGGGTATCAAGATTTCGGTCGGTGGTGTCTGATTGAAGGTAGGGGCACCGAGATGACGCCCAAGGCCTTTGCCGTGTTCTACGGGCGCGGTGATCGAAAAGGGAACTGTCAAAAGGGCATTGGCTTCTTTGACTTTTCCACGCTTTAAAAACTCTCGAATACGCGTAGAACTGACGGTGTCACCATCCTTATAAACAGGCGGAACGACAATTACGCAGTTGGATGGAAACAATTCCTGTATAAGCTGATAAGTTCCCGCACCGCCCTTGCCGAAACGGTAATTGTAGCCGCACACAACCGCTTTGCAGGCGCATTGACCTATGAGAACATCTTTTATAAATCCTTCTGGGGAAAGGCCTTGCAAAGAGGAAAAATCGGCAATGTATGCAAAGTCCATGTCTTCATCGGCAAAGTATTTCAGCTTTTGGTCAAGTGTTGTTAGATGCTTGGGGGGATTTTTTGATAAAAAATCGGTTGAGAGTGTTTCAAAACAAAATACACCAACACGTGTGTTTGGCATCTTTTGAGCTTGTAATTCTTTTGCTTTGCGTAAAAGTGTACGATGAGCAAAATGAACTCCGTCAAAATTTCCGAGGCAAAGAATGTTCGCCTCGGAAATTTTACTTGATTTTTCGGTTTGAAGAGAGATATATCTGACCGAGGGCATACTCAATCCAATTCGAGGTAGCATTTTACCAATTCACACATCAATTCGTCGCGGTCAATCTTGCGAATTAGGGCGCGGGCATTGTTTGTGTTGGTGATATAGGTGGGGTCTTCGGAAAGCAGATATCCCACAATCTGTCCAATGGGATTGTAACCTTTCTCACTCAAGGCTTCATAAACCTCTTTGAGAACAGCGCGCGAATCCACAGCTTCATCCGCCAGGACGGGGACCTGTTTTTCGGAATTCATAAAAACATCCTCCTTGTTTTGAAAAAACTCATCTCACTTAATATTATATATGATATTGTGCTTTTTTTCAAGTCTTTTTTGCAAATTATTATGAAATGTAGTATTTTTATTGACGAATCTACATTTTTTATGTATAATATTAGATGATAATTATTGGGAGGGACAAGAATGAAGATCGTTTTTTTGGATGCCGCCACCATCGGTGACGACTTGACATATGAAAGCTTTGAAGAAATCGGAGAAATAGTTGTTTATCCTACCACGAGCGAGATAGAATTTGAAGAGCATATACAAGGGGCAGATGTTGTGGTTATTAACAAGCTCAAGTTAAATGCCTCAAATCTGCCAAAGGCGAGCAAGCTGAAATTGATTTGCCTTGCTGCAACCGGATTTGATAACGTTGACCTTGATTACTGTCGCAAGGCAGGTATTGGTGTATGTAATGTGATTGGATATTCCACACAAAGTGTAGCACAACTGACGCTTTCTATGGCGCTCTCGCTTTACACGCACCTTAATGAATACACCGAGTTTGTTCGCAGTGGTGAATATACCCAAAACGGGCTTGCAAATCGTCTGTCGCCTGTTTATCATGAGATTGCCGGCAAAACCTGGGGCATTGTTGGTTATGGCAATATCGGCAAACAGGTAGCGCGTGTTGCCGAAGCTATGGGATGCCGTGTATTGGTCTATAAGCGTACACCCATCGAGGACACAGAATGTGTTGATTTTAATACCATCTGTCAAAAATCCGACATTTTATCTTTGCACGTACCTCTCAATGACGAAACAAGAAATCTGCTTGATAAAGAACACATTGCAATGTTAAAAAAAGATGCTGTGGTTATCAACGTAGCGCGCGGTGCCGTTGCCGATGAGGCGGCACTTGCCGATGCAATTTTGAAAGAGCGCATTGGCGCCTTGGGCGTTGATGTCTATTCTAAAGAGCCATTTGATGCAGAACATCCGTTCAATAAAATCAAGCATTTACCAAATGTTCTTCTCACGCCGCATATGGCTTGGGGAGGATATGAAACCCGTGTTCGTTTGCTTGGGGAGATTAAGGAAAACGTCATTTCCTTTTATACCCGTAAAAATAGATGCCGAGTAGACTAAAAATGCTATCGAATAGCGAAATATTTTGATTTATTTTTGTAAAGGTATTGCAATTTTGTCGAATATCTGTTACAATGTTATTTATAAGTTTATGGTCAGAGTGCCGGCAAAACACCTTTTTATTTTTCAGCCGTTAAAAAGTTGTGCCGGCAGCGGACAGAGGTGTCCGTTTTGTTCCATGAGTATTTTTTTCAAAAAGGAGTATTTATGCGGAATGAACAAAAACGTGCTAATCCGGCTGAACGGTATTTCCAAGTCTTTTGACGGAGAAACCGTTCTCGACCACATCAACCTGGAGATTCATAACAAGGAATTTATTACTCTGTTGGGTCCCTCGGGATGCGGCAAGACGACCACTCTTCGCATCATCGGCGGTTTTGAAACACCCGATGAAGGCGACGTATTCTTTGATGGCAAGCGTATCAATGATATCCCGCCGTATCAAAGACAAGTCAACACCGTATTTCAACGATATGCGCTTTTTCCTCACTTAAACGTATTTGACAACATCGCTTTCGGTCTGCGCATTCAAAAATGTTCCGATGCGCAAATCAAAGAAAAGGTCAAAGAGATGCTGGCTCTTGTAAACCTGCGCGGCTTTGAACGTCGCAAGGTAAACACCTTATCAGGTGGACAGCAACAGCGCGTTGCCATTGCACGTGCGCTTGTTAATCAGCCCAAGGTGCTCCTTTTAGATGAGCCGTTGGCAGCACTTGACCTTAAACTCCGCAAGGATATGCAGAACGAGTTGAAGAACATTCAACATCAAACCGGCATTACCTTCATTTACGTAACCCACGATCAAGAAGAGGCTCTTTCTATGTCTGATACTGTCGTGGTTATGGCACACGGAAAGATTCAGCAGATCGGTACGCCTACCGATATTTACAACGAACCCATAAACGCATTTGTTGCCGATTTTATCGGTGAATCCAATATTGTTGACGGAGTTATGCTTGCGGATTACCGTGTAAAGCTTGCAGGACATACCTTCGATTGCGTTGATGGTGGCTTTGATACAAATGAACCCGTTGACGTGGTTATTCGCCCTGAAGATGTCGACGTTGTTTCCAAAGAAAAGGGAATGCTCTGCGGTCTTGTTACAGGCGTCACATTCAAGGGCGTGCACTATGAAATTATCGTAGATGTTGAAGGCTTTAAGTGGATGATACAAACCACAGACTTTGTGGCAGAAGGAGAGACTATTGGTCTTTCTATTGATCCCGATGCTTTCCATATTATGAAGAAATCCGAATTTTCGGGTATGTTCGGCGATTATTCTTCTTTCAGCGACGAGCTGGATAAGCTTTCTGACGCCACGGAGGAGATAGACGAAGAATGAAAAAGAAATCCTTTTTTGAGCACATAGCAACGGCGCCGTATGTTTTTTGGGCTTCGATCTTCATTGTCGGTCCTTTGCTCGTGGTGCTGTATTTTGCGTTCACGGATCAGGAAGGGAAGTTTACATTTGAGAACATTCTCTCTCTTTCCTCCTATTCGCACACCTTTATTATGTCTTTGGGATTTGCGCTCATTGCAACTGTTATTTGCTTGCTTATCGGCTACCCCTTGGCTTACTGCATGTCGAGAATGTCCGAAAGAACGCGCAATGTTCTGACGGTTTTGTTGATGCTTCCTATGTGGATCAGCCTTTTGATCCGTACATATTCCTTGATGGCGCTCCTCGATAATGGTGGGCTTGTAAGTGGCCTTTTGACACGGCTCGGTTTTGAAAAGCTAACCTTTATCGGAACTGAAGGCGCAGTTATTTTGGGTATGATTTACGACTTTTTGCCTTATATGGTTCTGCCGATTTTTACCTCTATGAACAAGCTTGACGTGCGTTATCTTGAGGCGGCGGCTGACCTTGGCTGTAACAACCGCAAAACACTTTGGCGTGTCATTCTGCCCTTGACAATGCCCGGTGTTATTTCGGGTATTACGATGGTCTTTGTACCGTCTATCAGTACCTTCTACATTTCCCAAAAGCTGGGCGGTGGTGTATTCGACCTTTTGGGTGATACCATCGAGCGTCAGTTCCAAAATGCTGTGACTTATCATACCGGTGCAGCCATTTCTCTTGTGATGATGATCTTGATTTTGATCTCTCTTGCTATTATGAATAAATTTTCAGACAGTGGGGAGGACATTATCGTATGAAGTTTCTCTCTAAATTCTACATTGGCCTGATCTTTTTGATCCTCTATGCGCCAATTCTCGTCGTTATTCTGTTTTCGTTTAACGAATCGGGAAACCTGAGTCATTTTAGCACCTTTACGCTGAATTGGTACATAGAACTTTTTGATGATAATGATGAGGCACTGACTGCCTTGAAAAACTCACTTATTTTGGCTGTTAGCTCGTCTTTGATCGCCACAACCATAGGAACCCTTGCGGCTCTTGGTATTTCGCGTGCAAAGAATCGCTACTACCGTCAAACACTGGAATCAGTTGCAAATATTCCGATGATGAACCCCGATATCGTAACCGGTGTTTCGATGATGCTGTTGTTTGTTGGCGTAGGCGCGGCGATTGGTGCCAAAAGTTCGCTCGGTTTTTGGACGATGCTCATTGCACACACCACGTTCAACCTGCCTTACGTTATTCTGCAGGTGCTCCCAAAGTTCCGTCAAATGGACAGAAACTTAACCGAGGCGGCGCTTGATCTTGGTTGCACACCGATGCAAACCTTTTTCCGCGTAGAATTGCCATCCATTATGCCGGGCATCCTTTCCGGTTTGATGATGAGCTTCACGCTTTCACTCGACGACTTCGTTATCAGTCACTTTGTTAGCTCTCCCGACTTCAAAACACTTCCTCTTTACATCTACACGCAAACGGCACATGAGGTCAAGTTTAGCATGTATGCACTTTGTTCCATTATGATTTTGGCAATTCTTCTGTTGCTGATCGCCGTTAACGTAGCAGGTTCTATGGGTGAGCGTCGCGCACGTAAAAAGGCGCATAAAGCATTGAAGGGAGGCGTAAGATGATGAAAAAACACATTTCACGACTCCTCGTGCTTTGTTTCCTTGTATCTCTTTGCGCAACAACCGTATTTACTTCCTGTGATAAGGAAGAGGAGGTACTCACACTTTATGTTTATAACTGGGGTGAGTATATCTCCGACGGCTCAGAAGGCAGTGAAGACGTCAACAAAGAATTTGAAAGATACTGCAAAGAGGAACTGGGGATTACCGTTGAAGTCAACTATTCCACCTTTGCCAGCAACGAAAGTATGTATGCAAAGGTAAGCAGCGGTTCGACCAAGTACGATGTCATCATTCCTTCTGATTATATGATTGAGCGTATGGTTGAAGAGGAGATGCTTCAGCCGCTAAATCTCGACATGATACCGAATTATCAGTATATTGACGATGATTTTAAGGGCGAGAACATTTATTACGAAGATGACTCGGATGAGTTGTATTCTGTACCGTATTTTTACGGCATGATCGGTATCATTTACAACACATCCATCGTTGACGAAAACGATGAACAAATCGGCAGCTGGGATTTGATGTGGGATGAGCAATACAAAGGCGACATCCTGCAATTCAATAACAGCCGCGATGCATTTGGAACGGCTCAATACAAGCTCGGCCTTGACGTTAATGACGAAGACGAAGAAAAGTGGAGACTGGCTCTTGACGAACTCTTGGAGCAAAAAAAGATTGTTCAAGGATATGTAATGGATGAGATTTTTAACAAAATGCAAAGTGGATCTGCTGCGATAGCAGCGTACTATGCCGGCGACTATCTCTCTATGTACGAAGATAATGAAGATCTCGCTTTCTTCTATCCGCAAGAGGGAACGAACAGCTATATTGATGCTATGTGCATTCCAAAGAATGCAGAAAATTACGAGTTAGCACATCACTATATCAATTTTATGTGCCGACATGATATTGCTATGGCGAATGCGCTCTATACCTATTATGCATCTCCCGTAACAACCGTTGTTGAAGATCCTGAATATCAGGATGAAATGGGCGAATATGCGATTGATATTCTATATAATCAGGCAGAGGATGTTCCGTCTCAAGCATACCTAAATCTTTCCCCCGAAGGTTTGGCTATGCAAAATGTGCTTTGGGAACAACTCAAGGCAAAAAGTAGCATTGGCAATGGTATTTATATCGGTTGCGGTGTCATTCTCGTTGTTCTTGCTGCAATCGGCGTTTATCAGCTGATCAAAAAACGCCGTTGGGCAAGGCTTTACGATTAAACAAAAAAGGAGATGCTTCGTATGAAGCATCTCCTTGTGTTTTATTTCAAATTTGCAATTACACGGTCGACCCACTCGATAATTGCGGTGCGTTCTTCAGGCTTGAGAGCCCCACCAATAATGGGAAGTCCACCCTTGATGTACAGAACCTCGTCGTAAACGGCATTGTTTTGTGCAACGTTTGCAATAACCTCTTTTATAGCATTTGCAGCAGCTTCGTTGCCGTCAATCATCAATGCGATGTTCTGTGCACGAGCTTTTGTAAGCTCTTGGCAGAAGAGACGCAGGGAATCGTCAAGATGTGCACCCTTGGCAGAAAGAATCATAATAACAACTCTTTCTTTGTCGCAAGAATATGCAGGCGGAATTACGTCAACAGCATTGACACCAAGCTCATAGTGCGCTTTGATGTCATTTGCAATATTTTTGATCTTCGGCTTTGCGGAATTGTAAAGAACTCTCATTTTAATAGCCATAATATGTTCCTCCAAAAAAATTCAGTAAAACTACATTATTATTATAGCACGATTTTTGTCAGAATGCAATATAAAAAGAAAGATTGGTTAAAAAATTTTTTGAATGAAAAAGGGAAGAGTAGGGGACTTTTGAAATTTGCACTTCTCTATTTTTGTTTCTTGATTTACAGACAAGAAAGTAACCAAATCTTTTTGTTTAGAAGCAAAACAAAAACACTTGTTTACTTTTTTTATAAAAAATGAGAAAGCCTATCCCACAAATCTCCAGGTAAAGGAATCTATTTGATCTTCCTGAAAGTACAATGGTTCTTGATAGTGAAATAACATTTTTACGCAAATACGAGGGGAAGGTACCCTTACCAACATTAAATATGGCAGGCATATAAATACTCTTTGATACAGTTCCAATTATACAAAATGCAAATTTTGTATAATTGAGGGGATGGAAAACGGGCAGAAATGGGTATTTTGCGGTTATTTACCGCATTTTCGCTTACCAAATTTGGAATTGAGTTTATTCCTTATCTCTGATCTCTGATATACTATTTTAATCTACAAATAAAAAGCAATATCACATATACTGTGATATTGCTTTTAATATTCCTGTAAGAGCTGTTCTAACAATTCTACCTTTTCGCTGGCAAAGCGATAAGCGTTTTTGTAATCCTCATTCTCGCGGCAGCAGATTTCCAAATCTTCAAGCACTGTGTAAAGCTCAATTTTGTTGAGTGGCATATTACTATCTTGCAGGAGCTGTTGTAAGGCTTTTTGAGCTTGTTTGTAGTTTCCATCGGTAATTAGCAGTTTGTTTTGCAAATGCGCCTTAAAGAAGCTATTTTCGCTCAAATTGGCCAATTGTTCAATTAGTTGCTCGGCAAGCGACGTATCACTGTTGTCCAACGCGTATAATGCATCCAAATACTGTGACAAAATCGTGTTGCTTTTTACGCTTAACACCTTTTCTTCGTCTAACAAATCGGAATACAACGTATGTGAGATCCGTTCCATATAACGAAAATATATTCGAATCTCCGCCTCGATGGCATCGGTCGAGTAAATGGTTTTTTCGGCATAGCTAAGTGCTTCATCAAAAAAACGGCATGAAGAACGCAATTTACCACTCCAAAACTCCTCTACGGCAATACCCGCATCGCAATTCGCAAGCAATAAACTGATTTCATCATCCGGTTCAGGACAACCGGAGAGACAAAGACTTCTACAGCTTTGCACATCTCCGGTTGTATAGGCTTTTTTGATGTTGGAAAGGTTGCTCATTTTACGATAGGCCATTTCATCCCCTTGCTCGGCAAGCAAGAAGCCTGCAGGGACACCAAGACGGCCAGCTATGTAAACGATTGTAGAAAGCGAAGGATTGGCAGAACCATTTTCGATACAGCTTAACATATTTCTTGTGATGCGGTCTCCGGCAAGATCTGCCTGCGTCATAAGCTTGGAGATACGCAATTCACGAATACGTTCGCCGATATTCATAGGTTTGCTTGCTTCCCTTTTTTTGTAATTATTCAGCAGCCTCTACGGGAGCTTTTTTAGCGTTCAGTTTGTTGGCGATAGCGGCCTTAACCTTAGCAGCAGCATTGGCAGGAGCCTGCTTAACCTTAGCAGCGATTGCTTTGCAATTTGTAACAAAAGCATTTACGCGACCAGGAAGAGTTTTGGAATAAATAAACTCGTCGAGGAGGTTGTAAATTCTATCCATATTGTTGTTAACAGCGGCATCAACAACACCGGTAATGCGCTCTGCAGTCTCGGTGTAGATGCCTTCTGCAGCATAACGAGCCTGGTCGATGCGAACATTGTACTCCTCTTGAGCTTTCTCTTCGATAGCCTTTGCCTTAGCAATAGCGGGAGCCAACAGGTTGGTGTAGTCACCATCCATCTTCTTCATCAGCTTATCGTAAAGCTCGATCTTTTCTTCGATGGAAGAATCAGTACCAACAATTTTGTTCAGTCTTGCTTCCAACTCTTCAATTTTTTGCTCAGCGTTAGCGAGAGCCATGGACTTTTCTTGAAGGCGTGCTTCCATGCCTTTTGCATACTCTTGTACTTCTACTTTATCGTAGCCGTTAATTTTGTTTTTGAATTGAACAGAAATCTCTGCCATTGTGAAACCCTCCACATCTCTTATACATTTTATAGGAACGCATAGTTTCCCTTTTATACATATATATAATAACATATTTTTTATATGTTTGCAACCTTTTTTTTAACATTTTTGAAATTTGGTCGATTTGCACAAATATAACGCATTAGTTTTGGCTATATCGACTTGCAAAAAATACTATATCTTGATGTAAAAGGGCTTGCTTTTTAAAGAAAAAAATGCTATAATTATTATGTTCTATTTCCCTTTTTGCTGCGCTCAAAATAAAATACGCCTGCATAGTTAAATGGATATAATAGCCCCCTCCTAAGGGGTAGTTATGGGTTCGATTCCCGTTGCGGGTGCCAATGCAAGGTCTGCCTTATGGGCAGACCTTTTGCATTGGCACCCGCACGCCGAACCCACTTTGCAAGCGTAGCGCAGCAGAATTGGGTTCGCATATCCCGTCCGAAGATCGACAAGCTTGCTTGTCAGGCACAGGACGAGGATATATTCACCGTAGGTGAAATTCCCGTTATAATGACAAAAGCAAGATTTGCTTTTTAGCAGACCTTTTGCATTGGCACCCGCACGCCGAACCCACTCTGCAAGCATAGTTAACTACTTCCCCTTCTTAATTCAAAAATAAAGAACGGCAAAACCTTGGCTTTGCCGTTCTTTATAATTGTTATGCTTTATTTTACTTTTGTAATTGCTTCGCCGCAAACACAAATTTCACATTGGCCGAATAATCTGCGGAAGAAATTTGCAATGGAATTCCAAAACGTTTTCCAACCGCTAACTTCTTGGCAATTATTTGCTTCATCGGTATTACCATTTGCTTCAGCAACTACGGGTTGCTTTGCGGACATCTTTACGGGAGCAGTTTGAATGGGGGCGGCCTCTGCGGAAGCGGTTTGCTCAACGACAACTTCACTGCTCTTGAGCGTTTCATTAAACAAACGTAAAACCGTTGGGAACAAAAGATCATATGCCGCACTTGTGGGGGTAAAGAGATCTTCTGCAAAGAGTTCAGCGTTTGTATAGTCAAATGTTTTGTAAAGTTCAGTATCATTGTAAAGATCAATGTAATGAACGCCGTATGCTTCACAGAGTGCTTTTGCCTGTGCATAATACTCAGCCATACCCTTGCCGTTTGTAGCAGCGTCAGTTACCTTGTAGTTGGCAATGTAATAAAGTTCAGCATTCTGCCACTTGATTTTTGCATCGTGGAACATCAATTGTAAGCCGCCTGCAAAAGTAGCCAAACGATCATTCTCGAGCAAAACCTTGCGGTCAGTATCGGCTGCAAGTGCTTCGCCAACCGGAACGTTTTTAAGAGCATCATTGATGCCACCTTGGAAAACGATTATATCGTAGCTCTTTTTGGTGATAAGTACTGTCTTTAACAAATCGTATTCGGTTACTGCGTTGCCCGATTTGGTTTTTCCAACAGTTACTCCCGGGTAAGAAATGTTGGTAGGAATAAGACCGGTAGCAAGAGCAAGACGTCTTGCAAAGGATGTGGAAGGAATACTATATGCCAAAGGTGTATCGTACGAACCGTAGCTGATAGAATCACCTACAAAGAGTGCCTTTTTACCGTAAAAAGGATGTGCCTTTGCTTCCTCGGAAAGCTCGGGGATAGCAAGAGCTGCGCGCATTTCTGCACCGGTAAAAGGTTGATTTTTGGTAACAAAAGTATCACCGTTATTGTAAACACCAAGGCGAGTGCGAACTCTTACATACGATACACCTTGAGGGATTTCAAATGAATAGATTGCAAAATCCTCTCCAAGGTTTTCCACCAAATTGATACCAAAATCGGTTCTCTGATACTGTCTGATTTCTCTATAATCAGAAATCAACAATTCATCACTGTAAGTGTACAGAATACTTCTTGTCTCTTTGGATTTGATAGCACCCATAGTGATGACGTCGCCCTCACTTACGGGGATATATTTGGACAATTGGTACTCATTAACAGCATTTTGTTGTGTGAGCGTTGCATCGTATTCACCCGATCTCGGGAAGAGATTCCAAAGTCCCTCATAACCTTCGGGAGCCGGATCTGCTGTTGCGGGAGGGATGGGGCGCAGTGTACCGTCAATCGGCCAACCTTCTTTATCTGCGTATGCATAGTACTCTTCCACTGTAAAAGGACGTTCGGAGGTTGCAAGAATACAATTAGAGTAAGTTGTGGGGAGCTTCAAGGCTGCAAATTTATAAGTGGAACTGCTTTTAATTTTCAGAATAACAGATCCATCCGGGAATTCGTCAACGATATTAGGATAGGATGTACCACTTGAATCAGGATTGCCTAACTCCATAAATTTTTTTTGAGCGGTGTATTTACCGTCTTTGTTATACCAATAAACGATAAAATCAAGCGCCTTCCAATTCGCTTCAATACGAGGGTCAGGACAAGGACCAACGTAAATATAGTTATCACCAGTTCTTGTAACAGCAAAAGATTCGCTTGCCAACATTCCATTTTCTTCGGTAGGTTCACCATCTTTGGCACCGGCTACTTTTTCCATACTGGGAGCAGCGTCAAGTTTTTTCAGTTTGTAGAGATTTTCAATGTCACTGATGTCGATTGTTGAGCCTGTTCCCTCTTCTGCGCTAACGGCCAGAGAAGCGAACGCGGGAATGAGCATCATAGCAATCAGCAAAGCTGACAGGACACGGGTAAGATTTTTTCTCATAAGAAATCCCCTTTCTTAAATATCATATATAGTGTACCAAAAATTACTTTTTCATAATAGTTTCGCCGCACTTGCAAAGCTCGGGTTGACCGAACAATCTGCGGAAGAAATTCATAATGCTATTCCAAAAAGCTTTCCATCCGCTTACTTCTTTGCAAACGTGCTCCTCTTCTTCAGGGGTTTTATCTGTGTCCGGAGTGGCAGATTCCTCGGGAGTCGTAGTTTCCTCAGGAGTAGTTTCTTCCGGGATAGTTTCCTCAGGAGTGGTCTCCTCTGGAGTAGTTTCTTCGGGAGTGGTATCTTCAGGAGTAGTTACCTCTGGAGTTGTCTCTTCGGGGGGAGTTTCCTCAGGAGTGGTCTCCTCTGGAGTAGTTACCTCGGGAGTATCAGGAATGACCGGATCGTCCTTGTTCTCAAGAGTTTCGTTAAACAAACGGAGGATTGTTGGGAACAGGATATCGTAGGCAGTGCTTACGGGGTGAATCAAGTCGGGAAGGAACTCGTTACTCTCATAATCAAAGGTCTCATAAAGCGCAACATCGTTGTAGAGGTCGATGTAGTGAACACCGTATTCGGCGCAAAGAATCTTTGCTTGAGCAAAGTATTCGCTCATATCCTTGCCCCTTACGCTGTCGGAAACCAGCTTAAAGTTTGCAACAAAGTAGAATTCAGCCTCAGGCCACTTTTCTTTAGCGTCATGGAACATCAACTGCAAACCACCTGCAAAGGTAGCCAAACGGTTCTCTTCAACCAAAACCTTGCGGTCAGTGTCGGACGGAAGTGCTGTGCCAACAGATACATTTTGACGTGCATCATTAACGCCACCGTGGAAAACTATCATATCATAACTCTTCGCGGAAGCGAGCTCCGACTTCAAGAGGTCATATTCCCACTTAACATTGCTCAAGCCGGTTTTACCAACGCTTGCGCCGGGATAAGAAACATTGGTAGGAATAAGACCAGTGGTCAGCGCCAAGCGTCTTGCCCAAGATGCAGAGGGATTGCGATACGTGGGAGGTGTATCGTAAGAACCATAACTGATAGAGTCACCCACAAAGAGTGCTTCTTTACCGTAAAAAGCGTGTGTCTTTGCTTCTTCAGAAAGCTCAGCGATTTCGAGTGCTTCACGAAGTTCTGAACCTGTAAAGGGTTGGTTTCTGGTTACCAGAATATCTCCATCATTATAGATACCACTGTGAACGGATGCTTTGATGTAAGAAATACCTTCCGGAACGATAAAGGAATAGATTCCAAAGTCATATTCAAGTTCTTCTTCGAGCTCAAAACTTATATTGGTATGCCGGTAGCTTTTTACCTTGGTCAATTTAGCATCGTATGTAATCAGGATGTCTTTATTGGCATTCATATCGATTGCACCCATCGTAATAACATCACCTTCGACAACGGGAATGAACTCGGAGTCAACGTAGGTAGTGTTTTGGTGTTGACGGAGCAACGGATCACGGTCGGTCAAGCGGGGGAAGAGATTCCAAAGACCTTCATAGTCATCGGGGGCTTCATCAGCCATTGCGGGGCGAAGACCTACGCTTTCGATATCCCAACCTTGGGCATCGGCATAAGCATAATAATCATCCTTTGTGAAGGACCGTTCAACGGTTACGAGCATATAATCGGCAAAAGTTGTGGGAACTTTGATGGCTGCAAACTTATGGTTGGTTGCATTGGAGATCTTAATTCTCAAAATAACAGAACCATCCGGGAATCTATCAACAATGTTACCGCCATCGGCTACGTCGCCTTGTAATTCCCCCATTTTCTTAGCTCCATAGTAATCACCGTTCTTTTTGTACCAATACAGAACAAGGTTGTTGTAATTGGCATCTGTAGGTTCGGGACAAGGACCTACGTAAATGTATTTATCACCATCTCTTGTAACCGCAAAGGGATCGCTTGCCAGCATTCCTTTTTCATAAGTTGGTTCGCCGTCTTTTGTTTCCACGCTGGGGGCGGCGTCAAGGGCTCTTAACGTATAAGCATTTTTAATATCGTCAATGTTAATTGTTTCGTTAGCCCCCTCATCAGCGGTTACTGCAAGAGTTGCAAGTGTGGGAATGAGCATCATAGCAATCAATATAACAGCCAGCAGGCGTGCCAGTTTTTTCTTCATAAGAAAACCCCTTTCTTCAAGAAAATAATATATAAACATTATAACACTTTAGCATATTTTTTTAAAGATGCATTTTTACCAATTTTCAACAACTTTTTTTGAACAAAATGCACATTGCATACGCTTCCCTCGCCTTTTCTAAGCAAAATCAGAATTTTGAAAATCGAGGTTGTAAAACAAGGGACGGTAAAACCTTGGTCTTACCGTCCCTTGTTGTTTAAGATTTATTCGTCTTTTTTAACTTCATCGGAAGTGGATTCTTCGGTAGTTGTTGCTTCGGGTTCAGAAGCAGGAGCTTCCGCTTCGACATTAGCAGGTTTTGCTACCTTTTTCTTTCTGATTACAAACCAGTACAGCGCAAAACCGCCACCGGCAAGAACAACTACACCTGCCGCAACAATGGCAATAATGATGCCAATATCAAGGCCCTCGGGTTCGGCAACAGGAGGAGGCGCAAGTTCATCAGTACCGGCAAAAGGATTGGTCAACTCTTCGCTCAAAGATTTATCAAACAGACTAAGGAGTGTCGGGAACAACAAATCATAAGTAGATGCTAAGGGCGTGAACTTATCGTCAGCAAAGAGTTCGGCGTTATTATAGTCGAAGCTTGTATAGAGTGCTGTATCACCGTAAAGGTCGATGTAGTGAATACCGTAGATTTCGCAAAGAGCTTTAGCTTGTGCATAGTATGTACTCATGTCTTTACCATTCACAGCATCAGATGTTACTTTGTAGTCTGCAATATAGTAGAACTCTGCCTCTGTCCATTTGTTGAGTGCATCGTAGAACATCAATTGCAAGCCACCTGCAAAGGTTTCTAAACGTTCAGGTTCAGCCAAAATCTCGCGCGCGGTATCTACGGAGAGAATTTCACCAACAGCGAGACCTTGACGTGCATCGTTGATGCCGCCTTGGAAAATAACCATATCATACTGTTTTTTAGCGGAAAGAGTTCTTATGAGGTCGGATGTTTGCTTAATGTTGGGTTTGCCAACTACCTTACCAATGGTTGCACCGTTAGCGGAATAAACGGTAGGAATCAAACCGGTAGCAAGAGCAAAACGTCTTGCAAAGGATGTATAAGGACTACGGAAGGAATTGGGAGTATCATATTCACCGTAAAGTATGGAGTCACCTACAAAGAGTGCTGTTTTGCCATAGAAATCGTGTGCTTTTGCTTGTGCAGAAAGCTCGGGAATATCAAGGGCAGTACGAAGTGATGTAGCATTAAAGGGCTGGTTTTTGGTTACTAAAATATCCCCGCTTCCGTAAAGGCTTTCGGGAGCTACAACTTTGATAAAGGAAACACCCTCTGGAACGGTGTAGGAATGAATAGCACAATCATAGCCAATGTTTTCTACAAAATCCACACCATAGTCACCCTTTTTATACTTTTGGGTTTCTTTGTATTCGTAAACAACAGGTCCCTCAGTGTTTTCGCCGGGAATCTTTTCATCACTGTAGGCGTAAATAATGTGATGTGTTTCTTTTGTACTAACTGCACCAATTCTAACAATATCACCCTCAGTTACAGGAATGTATTTTGAAATCTTATACCTATTGGTGGCTTCTTTTTGGGTGGAGGGGGCTACAAAATCTTCTTCAAGCGGGAAGAAATTCCAAAGGCCTTCATAGTCTTCGGGCGCTTCGTCTTCAACAACCGGATCGAGAGGACGCAAAGCTGTACCGCCAAGTTCCCAGCCTTGTGCATCCGCATATGCATAGTACTCTTCAACCGTAAAGGCGCGCTCAACGCTTATAAGCATAAAATCAGCATATGTGGTGGGAACTTTAATAGCAGCAAATTTTTGGTAGGATTTTTGATTTACTTTAATTCTCAAAATGACCGATCCATCCTCAAATCTGTCGACAACGTTACCACCATCTGCTACGTCACCCTTCAATTCGTAAATACCTTTAGCACCATAGTAGGATCCGTCCTTTTTGTACCAATACATGATAAGGTCGTTCAAACCAAACTTTTCAGGATCGGCACAGGGGCCGACATAAATGTATCTATCACCGTCAGCTGTAACCGTAAATGGTTTGCTTGCCAGCATTCCCTCTTCATCGGTTGGTTCTTTGTCTTTAGCACCGGCCACCTTCTCTGTGTTAGGAGCAGCATTCAGTTTGTTCAACTCGTAAACATTCACAATGTCGCTAATATCAATTGTCTCAGTGGTTTCTCCGGTTTCACCGGTTTCGCCTGTTTCTCCGGTCTCTCCGGTTTCGCCTTCAGCGTTTACTGCGAAGGTTGCAAGTGTGGGAATGAGCATCATGGCAATCAAGAGAGCTGCCAAAATGCGTGTCAGTTTCTTTTTCATAAGAAAACCCCTTTCATAAATAAGTATGGTAAGTACATTATAACATTTTTTTATCTACTTTTAAAGATGCATTTTTACCAATATTCAGCAAAATATTTTGTTGAATATGCATATTTATTCGTTCGCGTTTTATTCATTTCTTTTTCCAATCCCAATTTGCGGTTTTTTTAGTCCTCTATCGTGTTGACTTTTGGGAGAAAGTGTAGTATAATATTAGGCGAAAATATTCAGTTTAGGAGATCGACTATGACTGCAGAACAAATCAAACAAGAAATTTGCGAGGTTGGCCACCGCCTTTATAACCACGGCTTTGTTGCCGCAAATGATGGCAATATTTCTGTTAAACTCAATGATAACGAGTTTTATTGCACTCCAACCGGAGTTTCCAAAGGTTCTTTAACGCCTGATATGATCATCAAGATCGACGCAGAAGGAAATAAGCTCGAAGGAACACTCAATCCTTCCTCAGAGATAAAAATGCATCTTCGTGTTTTTCGCGAGCGTCCCGATGTAAATGCTGTGGTTCACGCACACCCGCCTGTTGCAACCGCATTTACCGTTGCAGGTATTCCGCTTGACCGCTACATCCTTCCCGAAGCAGTACTTACCATTGGTGATGTTCCCACTTGTGCATACGCAACTCCTTCCACAATGGAAATTCCCGACTCACTGATGCCCTACATTCAAGAGCACGATGCATTTATGCTGAAAAATCACGGTGCTCTCACCGTTGGAAATACGCTTACCCGTGCTTTCTTTACAATGGAAGAAGTCGAGTTCAACGCAAAGATCATGAAATACGCTATGGAGCTTGGCAGAATTGAAGAAATCTCCAAAGAAAAAATGTACGAATTGATGGGTCTGCGCGTTAAAATGGGCCTCCCCGGCAAGCACCCCGGTTATAAAACAGTAGAAGAACGCGCAAAGGACCCTGCGAGCACACTCAACAATTCCGCACTGAAATAAGGAGTGAATTATGACACAAAAGGAACTTTATCAAATAGCCAAAGAAAGATATGCCGCTATTGGCATTGATACCGAAGCAGCAATTGAAAAAATGCTGAATATTCCCATCTCGATGCACTGCTGGCAAGGCGATGACGTCAAAGGCTTTGAAAACTCCGGTGAGCTGACCGGCGGTATTCAAGCTACGGGTAACTACCCCGGAGCCGCACATACCCCCGACGAGCTGATGCAGGATATCGACAAGGCCTTCTCCCTCATCCCAGGTAAGCATAAGGTCAACGTTCATGCTTGCTACGGCATTTATGAAGACGGAAAAATTGCTGACCGTGACGCCATTAAGCCAGAGCATTTTGCCAAATGGGTTGCTTTTGCAAAGGAACGCGGCATCGGCCTTGATTTCAATCCCACCTATTTTTCCCATCCTTTGGCAGAAAACGGAACCCTTACCAACCCAAATGAAGAAATTCGCGCATTTTGGATTCGTCACGGTATCGCCTGTATTCGCATATCGGAATATTTTGCACGCGAAACAGGCTTCCCTTGCCTGATGAACATTTGGATTCCGGATGGATTCAAAGATATTCCCGCTGACCGTCTCGGCCCCCGTATGCGCTTTATGGATTCTCTTGACCAAATTCTTGGTTGCGGTTACGATAAAAATCTTGTTTATGTAACGCTCGAATCAAAGGTGTTTGGCATCGGTTTGGAGTCTTATACAGCAGGCTCTGCCGAATTTGCCCTCTCTTATGCAATGACGCGCGGTATCGTTCCCCTGATGGACAACGGACATTATCATCCTACGGAAGTTGTTTCCGATAAGATTTCCGCCCTTCTCTGCTTCAATCCCAAAATCGCGCTTCATATTACGCGTGGTGTGCGTTGGGATTCGGACCACGTTGTAAGATATGACGATGAGACGCAGGAAATGATGAAAGAGGTCGTACGCAACAATGCACTCGACCGTGTCATTTTGGCAACCGACTATTTTGATGCTTCTATCAACCGCATTGCGGCTTGGGTCATTGGTATGCGCTCGGTACAAAAGTCGCTTCTTACGGCTCTTCTGATGCCGCAAGACCGTCTCAAAGAACTGCAAGATAGCCAATCTTTTACGGAACTTTTGATGCTGCAAGAAGAACTTAAGCTTTACCCCGTTGGTGATGTTTGGAACGAGCTTTGTGCACGTGCAAATACTATTGGCGATGAGAGTTGGTTCAATTCTGTAATAGACTACGAAAAAGATGTTTTAAACAAGAGATAAACATAAAAAACGGTATGGGTTTTGAATCCATACCGTTTTTTTGTTTAATCTTGATGTGATTTGTCTTTCATAAGTCTGTCAATATCACGGTCGGCCTGACGCTTTGCATCGCTTTCTCGTTTGTCATAAAGCTTTTTTCCTCGGCAAAGACCAAGCTCTACCTTGACGTGACTGCCCGAAAAATAAAGCGCAAGAGGTACAACGGTATATCCTTTTTGCTGTACCAACCCCTGCAGCTTCATAATTTCTCTACGATGCATCAAAAGTTTTTTCTTGCGCATCGGATCGGTGTTAAATATGTTGCCGTGCTCATAGGGGCTGATATGCATGCCCAACACAAAGATTTCGCCGCCTTCAAAGGAGCAATAGGAATCCTTGAGATTGACAGTTCCTGCACGTACGCTTTTTACTTCAGTACCAGCCAACGCTATGCCGGCTTCGTATTTTTCTTCTACAAAATATTCGTGCCAGGCTTTTTTGTTTTGAGTTATGATTTTATGTCCTTCGTTTTTCTTTTCTGCCATAGTAATTTACTCTCAGTCGATATCGTTATAAATAATTTCTTCATCTGCAAAGTATAGGTTTAACTCATCCTTTGCAATTCTTACGATGTAATCCTTGTTTTTTGAGGACTTCAAAAGTTCTCGGATAATGTCTAACTGTGTTTGATATTCTGCCAAAGCATCCGAGGTTGCAGTATCCGCTTCTATCAGCTCTTTATAGGCTTGATAATCGTTCAAAATACGGTTGAGCTCATCGGCAGAGCCGAGATCTTCAATTAAACGCGCACGGGTCTCGCCAAGTTCATTAAGTGCGTCCTCAAGCGCTTGCGCTTCGCGGTTTAGCTCGTTGTATTGCATGATACTGCGAGCAAAAATGCAGATGGAGATAATGACCAAAAGACCGAGAAAAATACGCACTAAAAGGCTCAGGCTAAACTGCTTTTTTGTTTTGCCCTGCATGGCCGTCTCCTTTCTTCATCCTGTTTTTTGCATCAATTGGCAAAAGCCTCTGTGCAGCTTTTGCAATGTTTTGTAACTCTTGCTTTGTATAAGCTTCTCGTTGCTTT
This sequence comes from Oscillospiraceae bacterium, assembly GCA_015065205.1. Classification (GTDB taxonomy): domain Bacteria; phylum Bacillota; class Clostridia; order Oscillospirales; family CAG-272; genus UMGS1865. The sequence continues at coordinate 16,964 of SVQS01000002.1, read as the reverse complement.
TCGCAACGCTTTATGTGTCTTATTTGGGCATTTTTCTTGTGCTTTCTTGCAATCCAAACAAATAGGCGTTTGAGGGGTGCACAAAGAGTATTAATAAGCGTTTCTAACCCAAAAGCAACCCACTGCAAGGCAATGCGAATCCCTTTCGATACGCTAATATGCCACAGAAAAAAACCTACCGCCATAAGCAAGGGCGCCGCAGCACGAAAGGCACCGTTGTTCAACCAATACAACAGAAGAATAAGTGTAAGTGCGCTCACAATGCAAAAAAGAACATCCCCAAAGAAAAGCGCTACGGGTAATCCTTTTGTTTTTTTTGCACTTCCCTTTTTGATACGTAAAGCACGTATTTTTTGGATTGCGGGAACGTTGTAACGAATTTGCGATGGCATCAGCCAAATGCGCGTACAAAAAAGAATATCATAAAAGAGGGATAGCATAAGCCCTGCCAAAAAGGACGCACAACAAAGATAAAAAAGTGCTGATTGAGAGAGTTGCATCGGTTATTTTAACAGCTTTCCAAAGAGTCCGCTATGCGTTTTGGCTTCATCATGCTTTTTATCAAAATAAGTGACCGCATCCACGCGCCCTTCAAGGGCCGCTAAACCGCGCTCCGCATTCCATTCACTCAAATGCAGCCCTTCTCCGTCAATGGAGAGTGTTCCGCAAACTGTTTCGAGGAGAACCTCGTTCTCGTCAAAACGTATGACTCCTAACACACCTTCAAGCTGTGCACCTTGTCTGTTTCGAACCGTCAGACAATGCAATTTATTCTCAATTTGCTTATTCTCGGTATTCATAAATTTGCTCCTTTGCAACGTTTTATTATAAACGTATGCATAAGGACACGTAAATATGAGTGTTACGAAATGACCTCGTAAAGAGCACTCGCATCTGCCTTGGCGACGTGCTCCTTGACATCAAGAACACGCACCTTCAGCGTTCTTTGACCAAAGGTGATTTCCAAAACGTCACCTTCTTTAACATCATAGGACGCTTTAGCGCGTCTGCCGTTCACCGTTACGTGCTCGGCATCGCAGGCATCGTTTGCCACAGTGCGGCGTTTAATAATGCGCGAAACCTTCAAAAATTTATCAAGTCTCATTGTCTTTTCCTTCGATAATAATTTTATACCATTATTTTATCATATTATTTGCACTTCTGCAAGTCCTTTTTTAAGTTTTTTCCAATTCATTTCTCGACAAAAGGTGCAATTTCCACAAAATACTGCAAATCTTCTTCCCCATTGGAAGCGCAGAAATGTCTTCTTCCGATATCAACCCGAACAAGCATCCCAAAACAAGATACAAAAGTGCCGCCGTTGCCATAGAAATGAGTGTAGTCAACGCCTTTTCTCCATAACGGTTGCAAAGGAACAAATACTCTCCGTATCCGATTCCAACTGTAAGAAGTCCCAGAAGTGTAGGATAAACAAAAAGTAATTTGACATCGATTTGGGCGCAAAACTTACTAACGAAATACATATTCAGCGTCACGATAACGGCATTGCAGAAAAAACTACTAATAGGGGCACCCCAAAGTCCGATGGCAGGAATTCCAATGAGAATATACGCCGTAATTCCCTTTGTTACAACACCTGCGAGCGTAGAGTAGATTGGCTTTCTGACTTCTCTGTATGCGTGCAAAACAGAATTTGTAGCCGTTATCATACAGGAAAGAAAGACGGATATTCCCAATAATGAAAGCAAAGGCGCGGCTATCTCTACTGCTTGCATTTGACCGCCAAACAAAAGCGAAAGAATCGGTTTGGCAAATAAAGTGATGCCAATAGAAGCCGGAATTGCTATGAGTGCATTGATGCGATAAGAAAGTTCTATCATCTTGTGCTCGGTTGCCTTATCCCCTCCTGCTATGGCAGAGGATAAAATCGGTATAAGCGGTAAAGCGATAGAGTTGAGCAGGGTTGGTAAAAGAGCAAAAACCGATATCGCAAGCGTTGTATAGCTACCGTATGCTTCATTTGCTTCGGCAGACGTATATCCAATGGCTTGCAAACGTCGCAATATCATACTCATATCAACTATTTTTGTTAGGCTGATAAGAAAAGAGCCAAGCGTGATCGGCAAAGCAATGTGCAATAGATTCTTTTCTACCGAATATCTGCGTCGCGGTAAATCAATTTCTGCTTTAACAACACTACTTTTTCTGTGAAAACGCAATCTTTCCAATACAAGATACAGTGTCGATAGAACAGTTCCTGCTGTCACACCCCATCCGGCCGCAGCGGCAAGAAGCGGTACACTCGCACCTCGTATCAAAGCAATATGCGCAAACAACAAACCAAATACAAGCTTGCCAAGAGCTTCCAATAATTGCGATACGGCAGTCGGCATCATTTTTTGGTATCCCTGAAAATATCCTCGAATTGCCGAAGAAACGCAAACAAAGAAAAGCGTTGGTGCGATCGATATAATACACCCCAGAGCATCCTCGCTTTTGATCCATCTGCAAATGGGACGCGCAAGTGCCCACATTAAAATACTTCCCAAAAGACCAATGATTACAAAGAGCGTAAGTGACACCTGCCAAATGCGCTCTACTTCCCTCTCTTTACCTTCCGCCAAAGCTGCGGAAACAAGCACAGAAAGTGCCACGGGAAGTCCCGCTGTTGCAATGATACAAAAAACAGCGTAAATTTCATAAGCAGAATGAAAATAACCCATGCCCTCGGAACCAAGATACGAGAGCATGGGAATTTTATAAAACAAGCCGACAACCTTGACCAAAATTGTTGAGACTGTCAAAAGTAAAACTCCCGAAAAGAAGACTTTTTTGGTTGTGTTCGACTTTGTGTTCATTGTTCTTTACCTCACGGTTAATCAAAGTAATGAGCAAACACCTTTTGCGCATCATAGCGTAGGCGTTCTTCATCAATAAGAGTATACGTTCCGTTTTGGTAAAGTATGCGTCCATCGACCATTGTCATGAGGACATCACTGCGCTCTGCACTGTAGCAAAGCATTGCGTAGTCATCAAAGCAAGGCATATTATGAATAGATGTTCGGTCTATCAGCACCAAATCTGCGCGCGCGCCGATACGGATCTCACCGCAGTCCTCACGCCCTTGTGCAAGTGCTCCGTTACGCGTGGCAAGCTTTGGCATTTGCGAAGCAGTGGTAGCGGTGGGGTCAAGCAAAATACCCTTGTGCAAAATAGCCGCCGTTTGCATTTCGCGTAGAATATCCAAGCGGTTATTGGAAGCAACACCGTCTGTTCCCAAACATATGTTCACGCCGGCAGAAAGCATTTTACCCAGCGGCATCACGCCACTGCCAAGTTTGAGGTTGCTAACAGGATTGTGTACCACGCTAACACCTTTTTCCGCAAGCATTGCAATGTCCTCGTCACTCACCCAAACGCAATGAGCGGCAAGTGTGGGTGTATTGAAAGCGCCCAGATCATAAAACAACTTTGCAGGTGTTTTTTCGTGGCGAGTAATACACTCGTTGTGTTCCTTTTCGGTCTCGGAAAGGTGAATGTGCATACGCAAATCGTTTTTTGCGGTATATTCACTGACTTGCGCTATGTAGTGCGGAAGATTGGTATATTCTGCATGCAAGGAAAAATCAACTTTTACGCGATCATCATCAGCGTTTTGATAGTTTTCGACGAGTGCTTTCGCTTCTTTGAAACGGTTGTCAGTGGCGATATTAGCATCGGGAGAAAAAGACACGAGTGCACGAGATAGATTTGCCTTAATGCCTGTTTCGAGCACCACTTCGGCTACTGCATCCTCAAACATATACATATCTGAGAAAGATACGATTCCACCTTTGATCATTTCTGCAATTGCAAGTTTGGTGGCAACCGTTACATTTTCATAGTTTAAGCGATCCTCGGCAGGAAAAATGCGCTCTTCAAGCCATCTCTGCAAAGGTAAATCCTCTCCGTAACCGCGAAAAAGCGTCATAGCGGCATGACAGTGTGCGTTATAAAAGCCGGGTATGAGCAAGTTTCCCTTGGCATCTATCACAGTAGCCCCCGTTGTATCGGGCAATTCTTTTGTAATGCTTGCAATACGCTTGTCTTCAATGGTTAGGCACCAATTCCCCTCTCCATATCCTGTTTCGGCAAGCAGGGTTGCGTTTTTAATAATTGTTTTCATCAGAATAATTCCTTGTTTTTAGTCATCCAAAAGTTCGCGGCGAGTGTAGAATTCTTCCATCGCCAATAACTTATTCTGCGTGCTTTCATCACGCAAATATTCGTAAGGATATTTTGGATAAAAAAGTCTTTCGATTACAGGTTTCCCTCCCTTTTTGGGGTGATAATCAACCATTTTGGAGACAGCACCTGCGCCAAGGGCAAAAATGGGATGTACCTCTTCCATCATATAAACATTGTAGCGTCCCTCACATCCCTCAAGCGAGAATCCTACGTTTTCAAGGTTGCCAACGGTGTTCTTCTGACGGTACATATAGTATGGCAGATAGTTCTCCTCTTGTGCTTTTAATTGAGAATAATCTACACACTTACCGGCATCGCCACCACGCAAGGAATAAACATTGTTGCCTTGACGTAGAATTTCTGCCGCTTTTTTGATGCAGAAGGTATGTACGGTAATGTTCTCGGGACGAAGCGAGAGAATTTTATCAAAAGTTGATGAAAAGGTCTTAAAATTATCCCCCGGAAGTCCTACAATTAGGTCGGTGTTGATATTTGCAATACCGGAGTCTCTAGCGATATCGTATGCACGCAAGAAATCCTCTGCGGTGTGTGAACGACCGATGTTTTCCAGTACTGAATCACTCATCGACTGCGGATTGACACAAACGCGTGTAACCCCGTATTCTTTTGCGACAGCCATCTTCTCTGCCGTAATGGTATCGGGACGACCGGACTCAAGTGTGTACTCTTCAAGTGCGGAAACATCGGTCAATTCTGCAATTTTGGAGAGGAGAACGCGTAATTGATCTGCCGTGAGAATGGTAGGTGTTCCACCGCCAATATAAACGGTGGCAATACGCAGTCCAAGTTCTTTTATCTTTTTAAAGGTGTACTCCATATCCAAGAGAAGATGCTCTAAATACTCCGGGATGAGCTGAAGGAGCTTTGGTGAGGTATAAGAAACAAAGGAACAATAAGAACATCTTGTGGGACAAAATGGAATAGAGATATAAACGCTGCAATCCTTGGGAGACGGTGTTCCAATGAGCTTTTGCTCATTGAGAGCTACCTCAGTTGCGAGAGCAGCCTTTTTGGGAATAACAAAATACTCTCCCGTAAGAATGCGTTTTACACGTGTTTTACTAAGTCCCACCTGCAAAAGTTCGGTTGCTACCTTTGAAGGACGAACGCCTGTGAGCATTCCCCACGCAGGTCGATAGCCCATAATTTCACCGCAAACGGCAATTACAACGGCACCGCAAGCAAGCTTTACCGTTTTATCCTTGCCGTAATCGGCAGAATAGGTATAGTACTTCTCCGCGGATGCACTCTTACCGTTTACAGTAATGCGAGCATAGGTCTCGACACCGTCGTCGTGCTCACAAAGGCGAATGTAGAGCTCGGGACTATTCGGATCAAGCTGCTCGGCAACACCGAATTTCTCCCCCGGGAAGAAAATCATGCAGAGCGTTTGGATATAGTACGAATTGATGTTTCCGTCAAGTATTAGTTTCATAAAAGCATTCCCTTACTTTTTCTTTTTCAGTACTTCACTGTCCATGCAAATGGTTACGGGGCCGTCGTTTGTTAAACTCACTTTCATATCTGCACCAAACACTCCACACTCTACGCGGCGAAGCTCGCGCGAGAGGAGGTCTTTGAAATATTCATAGAGTCTGTTAGCCTCATCCGGCTTGGCTGAGGCCAAAAAGTCAGGGCGGTTGCCATGACGATAATTTGCCAGGAGTGTAAATTGTGAAATAACGAGAGCTTCACCGTCGATATCACGAATGGAAAGATTCATTTTGTCATTTTCGTCGCGGAAGATACGCAGGGCCGCAATTTTTCGGCAAAGCAATTCGGCATCCATTTCACTATCTCCCTCGGCAACCCCGAGCAAAATCAAGTATCCTCTTTGGCAGGAGCCGACAATTTGACCGTCGACCTCAACAGACGCGCTTGTGACGCGTTGAATTACAGCTCTCATTGGGAAACACTCCTTTGTTTTTAAGAAAATCCGCGCAATATATTGTCTACCCCCTGCAAACCACGCAAGCGAGAAACAATAGAATTGTAGTGGTCGATGTTGCGACATCCGACCTTCATATTGATAACGTAAGCCGAATCAGTACGCGGCGTTACGTTGATTTGCAAAATAGACACGCGCATATCGGCAAGTGCCGCGGTAATATCAGCAAGCATACCGATGCGGTCATCTACGTAGATCTGCAAAAGAGCCTCATAGATGCTGTTACTGCGTCCGCTTTCAACAGCACCTTCCCAATGTGCCTCTTTCCAACGCGTTGCGTTCTCGGTATTTTTTCTGCCTTGAATCACGTTTGGACAATCCAATTTATGAATGGAAATGCCAAAGCCCTTGGTAACAAAACCAATAACAGAATCACCGGGTAAGGGGTTACAACATTTTGCAAATTTGACCATGCAGCCCATCTCTCCATCCACAACGATACCGCTGTCGGATTTGATGTTTTTGGGTTTGGTCGTAATGGGAACCGGAATTGCTTCAGGTGCAGGTGTAGGTTCAACCTCAGGCTTGATAACTCTTTCACATTCATTCTGCAAACGTTTGGCAAACTTGGAAAGCATCAAGCCGCCATAACCGATAGCATTGTAAAAATCATCGGGAGAATTGAATCCATAGTGTGCGCTAATGGTTGTAATGATTTCTTCTCTTTGTGCCTCGGTAGAGTTCTTGCGATACTTTTTAATTTCTCCTTCTACAACCGATTTACCAACAACAATATTCTCGCTTCTCTTCTCTTTTTTGAACCAAGCGCGGATCTTTGAACGAGCGGCACTGGTTTTCACGATGTTAAGCCAATCGCGGCTTGGGCCCTTAGAGGAAGATGAAGTCAGAATTTCAACGATTTCACCGTTTTTCAGCGTGCGATCGATGGGAACGATCATACCGTTGATCTTACCGCCAATCATACGCTCCCCCACCTTTGAGTGAACGGCATAAGCAAAGTCGATAACATTGGAGCCGTTCGGCAAAGCGAATACGTCACCCTTGGGGGTAAAAACAAAGACCTCATCGTGGAAGATATCGGTTTTGAGCGCATTCATAAATTCGTCGGGATCGCGTTGCTCATCCTCTGTTTCAATTAAGCGTGCAATCCACTCCAAACGCTTATCGAGCTCTTCCTTAGAGGAAGCACCGGATTTGTATTTCCAGTGTGCCGCCACACCGTATTCTGCAATATGGTGCATATCCCAAGTACGGATCTGTACCTCGAACGGAATACCGTCACGCCCGATAACCGTTGTATGGAGAGAACGGTACATATTGGGCTTTGGCGTGGAGATATAGTCCTTGAAACGGCCCGGGATAGAGTTGTACATTTCGTGAATAAGACCAAGTGCAGTATAACACTCTAATTCCGTTTCTACGATAATACGAAGGGCGTAAAAATCGTAGATTTGGTCGAAGGACTTATTTTGATTGTACATTTTTTTGTAGATGGAATAAACGGATTTAATACGTCCCTCAAGGGTGTAATGAATCTCGTTTTCGGACATTCGTCCGCCAACTTCTGCCTGAATTTTTTCTAAAAAGTTTTGATTTTCGCCATATTTATCGTTGATATGCTGACGAACCTCCTCATATCCAATAGGATCGAGGAATTGCAGGCTGAGGTTTTCAAGCTCCAATTTAATGCGTTGCATACCGAGACGGTGCGCCAAGGGCGCATAAACGTGCATCGTTTCAAGAGCCGTCATGCGGCGTTTGGGGTCCGGCTTGGCAGCGAGTGTTCTCATGTTATGGAGTCTATCGCACAGCTTGATGAAGATAACACGAATATCACGTGACATCGCAAGAAGCATCTTACGCAGCGTTTCAATATGTGCCTCTTCTTTGTCTTCCACCTGCAAAGTGACGATTTTTGTCAAACCGTCAACGAGCATGGCAACGGGAGCACCGAACTGTTTTTCAATTTCTTTCAAACTTGTCTTCTCGGCGCAATCCTCAACTGCATCGTGCAAGAGTGCGGCACAAATGGAATCGGTATCCAATTCCAAACCTGCAACAATTTCGGCTACGGCAATGGGGTGCGAGATATAAGGTTCGCCACTGGCACGGAATTGTCCCTGATGAAGTTCTTTTGCGTATTCATAGGCCAGCGTTATTTTCTCAGTATCATATTTCTTTTCGGTTGCCTGTAACATTCCGAGTAATTTTGAAATATCGGTGTGCACAGTATCGTTCATATCTTCACCGCCTTTCGCGTAACGGATTTTATCGAGGTTCCTCTCCTTTGGCAAGCTGAAGCTTCAGCTTTTTGAGGATAGAGGATTTATCAATGCTGGTTTTTGTGGGGTTGAAATAAAAATCAAACACAAAACAATCTTTCAGGGGCTCTGTAATCTCGCAAATATTGAGCTCCTGCATAATGCGAATAATGGTTTTGAGCTTGTAATATCCAATCGGAGTTCCATGTTGAGCGACCATAGAAAGGATACGCCGAATTGGAAAATAGGTATGCCCGATTTGATGCTCGCGGCGCAGAAGTGTGTAAACACACGCCATATCATCACGCGTGGGGATAACATCTTCCTCTGCCGTGATAGGTGCACCAAGACGGATTTCCTCGTAACGCTCCCACGCATCGCGGAAGGAATCTTCATAGGAATGAGAAAGTTGAATATCCTGCACGATCATTTGTAATGAAGTTACGTTTTGGAACTCGTTGATATTGAGCTGAAACATCACATCAAGACGGTCGCCAATCTCAAACGGAAGCGCTGTATACTCTGTTCCAAACCAAACGGCAACCATTGAAATACCGTCTTTTTCAATTATCAGCTTTGTATGCTTGCCGTTCCCCATAGGAATAACACGCAAAAGTGTTGCATCACGCAAAACAAAATTAGGCACGGGATTGGATGTACCAAAGGGTTCTAATTTATCAATTTCTTGTGCCAAAGCAAGGGTCAGTTCTTGCATTTGCACTTCACAATCGGCATCAACAGAGATGCAAAGCATATCTTCTGTGAGTTGTTCGTGTGCGTATTGATTGATGCGCTTGCGGAAAGCATCGATATTGCCGCGGCGAATGGTTAGACCCGCAGCCAACTCATGACCGCCAAAACGAGCGAGATATTCTTCGCTATTTGCAAGTGCTTCTACAAGATTTAATCCTTTAATACTTCTTCCCGATCCTTTTCCAAGGTCATCGTCGCTCGGATAACCGCGTGTAGCGCCGTCAAAGGAAATCAAAATAGACGGAAGCCCGTATCTTTCGGTAATACGTGAGGATACGATACCGATAATGCCCTGCTGCCACGTATCCCCCTCGATAACGATAATGCGGTCGCAAAGCTCGGGCGACATTTGTTCAATCTTTTGATAAACCTCTGTGGCAATGCGATTTTCTTCAACCTGACGAGTGGTGTTCAAGGCACAAAGCTCTTCAGCAAGCTCCGCGGCACGGTCTTCATCGGTTGCAAGCAAGAGTTCTACAGCAATGGATGCACTGCTGACGCGTCCCGCAGCGTTGATGCGCGGTGCCAAAACGAAACCGATAAAACCGGAATTTATCTTTCTTTTTTTAGGTGGGAATCTATGATCACCCACTTTATTTCCCAATGCGGCATCGATCAACGCACGCAAGCCGGGACGTTTGGTTTCTTCTACCAGCTTAAGTCCAAGTGCTACAATCAGACGGTTTTCGTCTACAATGGGCATTACGTCGGCAATCGTACCAATGGCAACGAGGTCGGCATATTCACGGCAAATTTCTCTCACACCGTCAATTTCAGAGCGTCCATCACAGCGACATCTTGTCATTTCAAGCGCACAAATCAATTTAAATACGACACCAACACCGGCAAGATCCTTGAACGGATAATCGTCGTCGGGACGATGAGGATTGACAAGCGCACAAGCCTCGGGAAGCTCAGGACGACACTCGTGGTGGTCGGTAACCACCGTATCGATCCCCATCTGCGAAGCATACGCAACCTCTTCGATAGCGGTAATGCCGGTATCGACCGTAATGATCAATTCCACTCCTTTGTCTTTGAGTGTATCGATCGCAGAGGTGGAAAGACCGTAACCTTCACGGCTGCGACAAGGGATATAATATCCGATATTTGCGCCAAGGCGACTCAAATATGTGTAAAGGAGGCTGACGGAGGTAACACCGTCTACGTCATAGTCTCCGTAAATTGCAATTTTTTCTCCCTTCTCAAGTGCTCTAAGAATACGCTCCACAGCGAGTTCAATATCTTTGAGCTTAAAGGGATCGTGCAAGCTCGTTTCTGCCTGTTTTAAAAATGCGGTTGCCAGCTCTGCCGTGCACAATCCGCGCGTAAAAAGCAACTTTGCAGTTGTCAGAGAAACTCCCAGTTGCTCTGCAAGTCTCTTGACAGCGGCCGTATTCTCGGCAGTGGGAGCATACCGTATACTCCATTTCTTTTTCTTTTTTAATTCTTTCATTCCTATCTCTTTCTGTGGGCAATAAGATCCATCGGCATACTTACCGTCCAAATCATCGTCTAAAATTCTTAAAAATTATTTTTCTGTTTTTTCTCCCAAAATTTCAACAATCTCAACGTCACAACGGCACGTCAAGACCTTTTTGGAATAGAGAGCAACGCCAAAGAGCGAAAACGCAAACCCTGCGAAAGCAGAAATCGTTTGGATTGCAATATTAGCGGTAAATTGAGAAGCAACTCCCCACGCAAGCAAAGCGATTACGATAGGCAGAATGAAAACAAGAAGACCGTACCAAAGCATTCTCGTGGTTTTGCTTTCAATGATTACAGCATCTCCGATTTTTGCCCCAACAGCATTAAGTGCCTTGGTTGATATTTTGCGCTCGCCTCCCATCAGGGAGCAAACCGAGCAACCACCCTTTTCGGCCTTGTGACATCCGTCGCAAGCCGACTTGCGTTCTGTTTCAACGGTGGCAAATTCACCGTGCGTTGCAACAACCACTGCCTTTGTTTGCATTGCGTTTTCTCCTTATTGATTTTCTTTTATAGGTGCTTTTGTCGACATCAACGCCATTGCTGCGCGCAGACCGTCCACAGCCGCACTTGTAATACCGCCGGCATATCCGGCGCCTTCGCCGCAAGGGTAAATGAGCGGATGACCTACAGCAGTCATTGTTTCTTTGTTGCGTAAAATACGAACCGGTGCTGACGTACGCGTCTCTGCCGCAGTCAGGATTGTATCAGGCGCATCAAAGCCCTTTATTTTTTGCCCAAAGGAACGGAATCCATAGCGTAAAGAATCGGTAATAAATGACGGGAATACTTGGCCAAAATCCGCCTCTCTGACCTTACCATCCCGATAAGAGGGTGTCACACGCCCACGAGCATGTGTATGCCTGTCGCCAAGAAAATCTTGCATCGTCATTATGGGGGCACAGTAATCCTTGCCACCCGCAAGAAAAGCAGCACGTTCGATGCGGCGCTGAAAAGCAATTGCTCCGAGAGGAACACTTCCCTTTTCTTTTTCATAGTCCTCGCATCTGACAGACACAGCAACCGCCGCGTTTGCATTGGGGTTGTTACGAGCGTGATAACTCATACCGTTAACAACCAATCCGCCCTCCTCGGAAGCTGCTGCTACGACCTCACCACCGGGGCACATACAGAAAGTATAAACCCCGCGTTCCCCTTTGGTATCGGAAAGCGCGTATTCAGCGGGGCCGAGATTGGGATGCCCCGCAAAGTCGCCGTAGAGGGCGCGGTCAATATCGGCTTGCAAATGTTCCACACGAGCACCTACGGACATTGGTTTTGCCTCAATAGCATAATTTTGCTCAATAAGATAGCGATAGGTATCTCTTGCGCTGTGTCCGGGAGCTAACAGAAGAGCTCCTGCTAATAAATCCCCTTGTGTGGTCTTGACAGAAAGCGTTTTGTCAGCGCTCTCCGCAATCCCATCCATTCGGCAATGATAAATAACTCGCCCTCCGAGACGTTCAATCTCGTGCAAGATGTTATCAACCACCACGCGTAAAATATCGGTACCGATATGCGGCTTCGCTTTGACCTTGATATCCTCGGGCGCACCAAACGCCACCAAGGATTTGAGCACATAATTGCAGAGCGAATCGTTGATACGCGTAATCAACTTTCCATCCGAAAAGGTTCCTGCACCACCGGCACCGAATTGAACGTTCGATTCTGTATTCAGAATTCCCTCATTGCGAAAACGGGTAACGTCAGCCGCGCGCTCGGCAATCGAGCCGCCGCGGTCAATCAGTATGGGAGCATATCCATTTTGCGCCAATAATAGTGCCGCAAAAAGTCCGGCAGGTCCCATGCCAACCACAACGGGTGCGGCAGACATCGGCTGTTTGCCAAACACAAGCGTCGGATCTTCCTCGTGCAAAACGCGGGCTTGGCAACGAGATAGTATCTTTTCATCCAAAGCTTTGTTTAGAAGCTCTCCCTCTGTCAAAACAGCACATTCAAAGCGAATATCCGCTTTGTTTCGGGCGTCGATGGATTTTTTATAAAGCCGAAAATGAAGCGTGGAGGTGTCAATTCCCGCCCGCTTCATTTTTTCTTTTGCCTTGTCTGCAATCATTTCGTCTGAGCTATCAATGCTCACACGAATCCTTTCGATAAGGAGTTTGGTTTTCCTCATAGAGATAATCCCATAGCATCAGCCCCCAGAGCCGATACAGTTAACCAAACCAAAAGTGCCAACAAAAGACAAACAATACGTGCAGGAATATGCAAAGATGCAAGTCTGCTCTTTGCGGGGACCTTTTGATAAAGAATTCTTCCAACAGCATTCTTTTTCATTGTACTTTCCTCCTCAGTCTTTCATTGGAACAATTAGAGTGTATCGTCTTTGTCGGTTTCTTCATCGGTCGGAGCTTCGGTATCATCCTCAACAACCACCGCTTCCTCCTGAATAGGAACGGTATTTTCTTCTTCAGTAATACTGATTTGTCCCATATCCATCAGATCACTCGTCTCTTCTGTTTGACGATGATAGAGCGGAACGCGGTCAAAAGGATTGACGTGAACACCGCGTTTCTTGCGCAGATATAGTCTGCCAGCAAGATAGGTCATTAAAACATCGTACAAAGTCTCTTTGTCGACATGGCGCAAAAGCTTACCATCCTGAGCAAGAGAAACTGCGCCGGTTTCCTCGGATACGATAATGACCAAGGCATCACTCACTTCGGTAACACCAACTGCCGCACGGTGACGGGTGCCCATGCTTCCAAAGTCCAATTCTCCATTGCTGGAAGGTAGCACACAGCTTGCCGCCCAAATACGCATATCGCGAATAACGACGGCACCGTCGTGCAGAGGTGCTTTATCGTAAAAGATATTTTGCAAAAGATGCGAGGTAACACGAGCATCAATAATTTTACCGGTTTGAATATAGTCACCAAGTCTTGTAAGACCTTCCATAACAATGAGAGCGCCTACTCTCTTTTCAGACATCTCAAAAACAGCATCGGTGATTTCTTCGGACGTGGATTTGGCAAGAGGCAAATGTTTGCGCGGTATAGTATCGCTGCGCGGATTGAGGAACGTAGAGTTCCCTATGCGTTCCAGCGCATCACGAATTTCGGGCTGATAGATAACAACAATGCAGAAAAAGGCCGCGGCACCGAACAAGCGACTGATATAGGTGAGCGCAGGCAAATCCAAAAGCTGTACCAGCATCAATAGGAACATTACAATCAAAAGACCAATTGTAACACGACCTGCGCGTCTGTTTTTGACAAAGCGGAAAAGCTCATAGAGAATGAGCGCCAAAAGAAGCACGTCGACAATATCGCGCGCATTCATATTCATAATTGGTTGTGCTACGTACTGCATAAAAAAATTACAGATTCGAGCCCAAATCTCTGACCAAAAATTCATATTCCGCCTCCAAAAGTCTGTTTTGACCATATTCTCTTTTATTATAACATATACATTTATAAATTCCAATAGGATTTTATAAAAAACTTTAATTTTTTTGCCATTTTCTTCGACATTTTTGTAACAATGAAAAACCCGAAACGCACAAAATTGTACGTTTCGGGTACCATTTTATTCGTTTTGTCCCTTGCGTGCTTTGAGCATATCGTGTTTGATATCCCAAAGCTTTTGCGAAAGGTCTACGTAATAGTTATGCGGGTTGCTAAAGCGGCGAACTTCGTCCCACATTCCTGCAATCTCTTCCTCACAATGTTGACGGATCTGTTGCAGTGTGGGAAGTTCGTAAACCTGTTTTCCCTTTTCAAACACGGGAACAAGCAATTCGGTCGCGGTAAAATTCTTCATTATTTTGCGCTTCCAAGTGTGTTGTGGATCAAAGATTTCCAATGGTTTGCTATCATCAATCACCTCATCCCAAACACAAATAAGATCTGCCTCTGCCTTTCCTGTATCCTTATCACACAAACGATAGATCTTCTTAAAATGCGGTGTGGTAATTTTACCAACATTTTCGCTGATCTTGATCTTGGGAATAATCTCGCCCTTATCGTTTTCAACAGCGCAAACCTTGTAAACACCGCCAAAAACAGGATCACTCTTTGCTGTAATAAGACGTTCACCAACGCCAAAAGCATCTACGCAAGCCCCCTGGCGAATGAGCTCACGGATCAAATATTCATCAAGCGAGTTAGAAACAACGATTTTGCATTCTGTCCAACCGGCATCGTCCAGCATTTTACGAACCTTTTTGGAAAGATATGTGATATCGCCCGAGTCAATGCGGATAGCACATTTGGTAATGCCACGGGGCTTGAGAATTTCGTCGAATACACGAATGGCATTCGGCACACCGGAATCAATGACACTGTAGGTATCAACAAGAAGCGTGCAGGAATTGGGATAGATGTTGCAATAGGTTTTGAAAGCTTCATACTCGGTATCAAACATTTGCACCCAAGAATGTGCCATTGTACCCGTTGCGGGAACGCCATAGACTTCATCTGTAATGGTACAAGCAGTAGCACCGCAACCGCCAATATATGCGGCACGTGCACCAAGAATAGCGGCATCTGCACCTTGTGCGCGACGGGAACCGAACTCGCTAATGGCTCTACCCTTTGCGGCACGCGCGAGTCTTGATGCTTTAGTTGCAATCAGAGACTGATGATTGACCATCATTAACAGATATGTTTCAATAAACTGTGCCTCAATGGCTTTTCCGCGAACAATCAAAAGAGGTTCTCCGGGGAAAACAACGGTTCCTTCGGGAATCGCCCAAATATCGCCCTCAAACTTGAAGGTGCGCAAAAACTCTAAAAACTCTTCACTAAAGCAGTTTTTGCTACGCAGATAAGCAATATCGTCTTCGTCAAAATGCAGTTGGTTGACATATTCAACTATCTGTTCAAGTCCTGCAACGATTGCATAACCGCCATTATCAGGATTATCTCGATAGAACATATCAAAATAGACGATCTTGTCCTTCATTCCACATTCAAAATAGCCGTTGCTCATTGTGAGTTCGTAAAAATCACAAAGCATCGTCAAATTTCTTGAAATATCCTTCATTTTTCTTCCCTTCTTTCAAAAGTAGAACTTATTGCACCTATTATACCACGCTTTGTATGGAATTGCAAGCAAAAACCGATTTTTTTACAAAAAAGCAGTGCCACACGGTGTGACACTGCAAAAAATCATATTTTTTTATCGAGCTTTTTGAGGAGAGTTGCAATGGGAACAATAAGCGTACCCAAAATAAAATTTCCGATTCCGTGAATTAGATCGAACGGTAGCCCTGCCAAAACCCACAGCCAAACGCGCTCCCATCCCATTCCGCTAAATAACGCATATACGGGTGCATAAAGCACACCGAAAAACAGGCCGTGAAGAGCTGATATAAGCATATAAATTACGGGTGCGATGTAAACGGGTATTTTTTTAGGCAAAAGCATTACCGCCCCCCAAAGAATGAGCCAAAGGTACAACTCGGGGAGCCAACCAAACGGACTGAATCCTTCCCAAATGCCGTTGACAAAGACGTATCCATAGATGGGAAATAGAGCTTTGGCGCGATATGTAAGAGTAAAAGCAATTACTAAGGTCCCCAACAAATGAACGTTTGGGATTCCTTCCATCACCACTTTGGACACAAACATAACCGCCGAAAGCATAGCAAAAACGGTAATTTCGCGAATTTTGAATTTTCTATAACGATAACGCGGTCTCAATTACTTTTCCACCTTAAACGAATAGGTTGCGCCTTCTTCAACAGGAGTGCTATCTACGCCACTCATTGCTAATTCACCATTGATGTAAAAAGCCCAATAAGTTTGGTCCACATCATAATCGGCAAGAATACCGTTTACTTTTTTTACGTACAGGCCATAAGCTCCCTTTTCTCCTTCAATCAAACCTTCTGCCACCAAAGCATCTCCGACGGTGGCTTTGTCGGTAGAGATCAAGAAAGAGGTCTCTTTACCTTCTTTATCAACTACAATGAAGGTAAAGTTCTTTTTATGGGCAGGAACTTCTGTCTCTTGGGGTGTTGTGGTTTCTTCTTTTTGGAAGAAATCTTTGAATATGTCGTTACAAGCCGTTGCCATAAGTGCCATAGCCGCAATCAGCACCAAGCAAAGGAAGAGCGACAGCAGTTTTTTCGGTTGTGTCATTTTCATTGCTTTTTTCTCCTTTTTATTTTGTTTTCTACTCCGAACCGGCGCCCGCAGTTCATTTTGGAGCGTTTTATAAGATGCCGGGTATTTCGACTTGACACAACGCTACTCAGCCTTCTCGGATCGCTCCAATGGCTCTTTCCCAAAATGCGGCTTTCGGTAAGAATAGTGTACAAAATGTGCCTCACGGCGACGGGCTCGTACAGGACTTTCACCTGTTTCCCCGAAACATCAACA